>CAZZZQ010000023.1:0-15093 GCA_964658405.1 uncultured Sphingomonas sp. | reverse complement strand
ACCTACCGCCAGGTCTTCTCGGTGGTCCTCTTTAAGACCGTGAAGCGTGCTATCGACGGGAAGCCGTTTGCGTGGGACAAGCTTGATCGGACGGCGACCATGTCGAAGTCCACTGAAAAGCTGATGCAGTAGCGGCGTTGCGGAGGGCGGCCTCTATAGAGTGGGGCTCCTCGCTGTAAAATCTGGGAATATGTCTAAAGCCGCCGCACTGCTTGCCTCCCTCCCTCCGTTCCAGAACGAAGCTTTTCTTGACTTCACCCACGCGGACAATCGTCGTTCGATGGAAGAGGCGCTCAAGAAAGTCTCCGGCAGCCTCGGCCACGAGTACGACATGATCGTCGGAGGCAAACGGCTCAAGACGAGCGGTAAGATCACCTCGATCAACCCGGCGCGTCCCAGCGAGGTCGTAGGGATTCATCAACGGGCCGAGGCTGAGCATGCGGAGGCCGCGATGGCCGCCGCCCAGGCAGCGTTTCCCTCTTGGAGCCGGACGCCAGTCGAAGAGCGGGTCGCGCTCCTGCTCAAAGCTTCAAAGCTCATCCATGAGCGTCGGTTTGATTTCTGCGCATGGCTGACCGTCGAGGTCGGCAAGAACTGGGCCGAGGCGGACGCGGATGTAGGCGAGACCATCGACTTCCTGGAGTTTTATGCCCGTGAGGCCCTGCGCCTAGACGCAGCAGTAACGCCAATCCAGATGCCGGGCGAGCGCAATCGTCTCCGGTACATCCCGCTGGGTGTGGGCGCGGTCATCCCGCCATGGAACTTCCCGTTCGCCATCATGGCAGGCATGACAGCGGCAGCGATCGTCTGCGGAAACACCGTCATCCTGAAGCCGTCGGTCGATGCCCCGACGATTGCGGCTGAGTTCATGGCCCTTCTCGAAGAAGTTGGCCTGCCCGAGGGCGTCGTCAACTTCTGCCCAGGCGAGGGTCCGGGCTTTGGAAGCGCCGTCGTCGCTCACCCGCAGACGCGATTTATCGCCTTCACGGGCTCTAAGGCAGTTGGCCTGGAGATCCACGAGCGTGCCGCAAAGACACAGCCCGGCCAGATCTTCATCAAGCGGACGATCCTCGAGATGGGCGGCAAGGATGCCATCATCGTCGACGCGGACTGTGACCTGGACGCAGCGGTCGAAGGCGTGGCGGCGAGCGCCTTCGGCTTCAGCGGCCAGAAGTGCTCGGCCTGCTCCCGTGCCATCGTCGATGAGCGTGTCTACGATATCTTCTGTGAGAAACTCCAGGCACGCGTGGCAGGCATCAAGGTCGGTGACCCGGCGGAGAACTTCTCAGCGGGCCCCGTCATCAGTGAGAAGGCCTATCAACGCGTCCTGAGCTACCTTAAAATCGCAAAGACCGAGGGTCGCGTGCTCACGGGCGGGGATGCAGTCAAGACGGCAGATGGCGGATACTACATCGCCCCAGCCGTGATCGTGGATGTGCTTCCGTCAGCTCGGATTGCGCAGGAAGAGATCTTCGGACCGGTTCTCGCGGTCATCAAGTCACAGTCGGTGGAAGAGGCGCTGGCGATCGCAAATGGAACAGAGTATGGCCTGACCGGCGCAATCTACTCGCATTCTCGCCAGTCGCTCGACCGCGCCAGTGAAGAGTTCCATGTCGGAAATCTCTACCTGAACCGGAAGTGCACGGGCGCAATGGTTGGAGCGCATCCTTTTGGAGGCTTCAATATGAGTGGGACCGACAGCAAGGCCGGTGGGCCGGACTACCTACTGCTCTTCACCCAGGCGAAGTCAATCGCTGAGAAGGTCGCGCAGGTCAGTCCTGCTCAGGAGACTGAAGCGAAGCGGATGGGATTGTAGGGTCCCTCCGCGCCCGCCGGGGAATCTCTGGACCTGGTCAGTAATTGGTCCAGAGATTTATTCCTTTCAGGCTGACTTCTTGTAGATCAACTCAGCGGCCTTCGAGGCTGCGTCCAACAGAACGCGATGATGCAGGGTAAAGAGAGCCAGTTCCAGCCTGTCGGAGACGCCGATCTTGTCATAGATCCCCCGGAGGTAGTTCTTGATGACCTGTTCCTTGGTGTTCAGGAGAGCGGCGATCTCCTTGTTCTTGCACCCTTGTACGATCAGAGCGACAATCTGCATCTCCTTCGGGGTAAGACGGTCGCGAACCCTTGTCCCAACGCTATCGATCGCTGCATCGATGGTCGTGACATTGGTGTGCTGCACATATCGAGCACCGCGCGCGACCCGTCGAAGGCAGTCGACGAGATCGGCACCGCTGATATTGCGAGAGATGCTTCCGTCCAGCCGCGAGGCGACTGCTTCGGGAATCTGCTCTCCGTTTTCCGTCACCAGGATGGCCCTGCTGCCGGCGTCCTTGATCTGCGTAACCAGCGCAGCGAGGTCCGAAACGATGCTTGTGGATAACAAAACGAGTACCCCGCGGAACTGTTCCACGGCTGCTGCAAGTCGTGTTGGATCTTCGCACTGTGCGACGATCCTGATGTCATCTTCCACAGCAAGGACGCGAGCCGCCCCTGATCTGAAGATTGCCTGGTTGTCCGCCAATATGAGCCGATTCATCGTTTTGATCTCCTGCGGCATACATTCTCCTGCCCGTAGTCCTCTTATCGGCAACTTGACGGGGATCAATTGGGGTTGTGTCCAATTCGTACAGTCTATCTAGAATTTGCAGATAAGCCACAAATAACGGCTGCTTCGTCCGAACGTTGGTAGTCGATAGTTACGACATCGATAACCTTTAGGGGCGTTACCAACGTTCATAGATAATATTTTTGAAGCTTTCCAGGCCGTGATTTGATCTAACAGTTGCATCTTTAGAACTTGAGTGAGACTTAATAGACCTGATGCCAAAGCCAATCCTGTTAGCGATCGACGATGATACGAGCGTTCTGGAAGCAGTGGTTCAGGACCTACGCCGAAACTACGGTCAGCACTACCGCATTCTAAGAGCGGCCTCCGGAGACTCCGCGTTGGAGACGTTGCGCCAGCTGAAAGATCGCAATGAAACCGTTGCCCTCTTTCTATCTGACCAGCGTATGCCCGGGATGAGTGGAGTTGAGTTTCTCCAGCAGGCAATGGCTTTTTATCCGGATGCGAAGCGGGTTCTATTGACTGCGTATGCCGATACCGAGGCCGCCATTCGCGCGATCAACGCGGCGAAGATTCACTACTATCTGAATAAGCCATGGGATCCGCCAGAAGAGAAGCTTTATCCAATCCTGGATGATCTTTTACAGTCCTGGAAGCAGGGCTATCGACCAGCTTATGACGGCATTCAGGTAGTAGGCATGCGGTGGTCAGCGGCCGACTACCAGGTCCGAGACTTCCTCTCGCGGCATCGTGTCGAGTACAAGTGGTTGAGTCCAGACCAGACGCCGGACGCCTTGGCGCTTCTTACCAAAAAGGGAATTGACGACTCGAAGATGCCCGTCGTGCTCTTCGGAGATGGATCGATTCTCCTGCAGCCAACAGCGCAGGAGCTCGCCGCGAAGCTTGGTCTGCCGATGCAAGCGAAACAAGACTTCTACGATGTAATCGTGATCGGAGCCGGACCCGCTGGTCTCGCCGCGGGAGTGTACGGCGCGTCGGAGGGACTCAAGACGTTGATTGTCGAGGGTGACTCGATCGGCGGCCAGGCAGGATCAAGTTCGAAGATCGAAAACTACCTCGGCTTCCCGCAGGGTTTGAGTGGTGAGGAGTTAGCCAAGCGGGCTTATATCCAGGCTCAACGTCTTGGGGCGGAGTTCATCAGCCAACGCGTTACCTCAGTTCGGTGCGAGAACAATTATCACGTCATTGAGCTAGCTGATGGCCAGGAATTAACCTGTCATGTCTGCCTTATTGCTACTGGTGTGTCCTATTGCAGGCTCGATGTTCCAGGCGAAGAGCGATTCTCGGGCGCCGGTATGTACTATGGTGCGGGACTTACGGAATCGAGAAATTGTGCCGATGAAGACATCTATATAGTAGGTGGCGCTAACTCGGCCGGACAGGCCGCGATGCATTTCTCACGCTACGCTGCAAAGGTCCGCATGCTGATTCGTGGCGAGTCTCTTGAGCGGAGCATGTCCAAATACCTGATCGACCAGATCGCCGCAACCCCGAACATCATTGTGGAGCCGGGCACGGAGGTGATGTCGCTGTCCGGTGACACCCACCTCGAATGCCTGACTCTCAAGACTCCGCGCGGTGAAGAGACCCGTGCCGCCAATTCTCTCTTTGTCTTTATCGGTGCGGCTCCGAAGACTGACTGGCTGCCCAACACGATTGCCTGCGACAGCAAGGGTTTCATCCTGGCTGGACCTGACCTGAAGGCAAAGTCTGCGGCCTCGTGGACGCTGGATCGCGACCCATACCTGTTGGAGACCAGTGTTCCAGGAATCTTCGTCGCAGGGGACGTTCGTTATAACTCGGTCAAGCGCTGCGCATCTGCTGTCGGCGAGGGATCGATTGCGATTCAGTTTGTGCACCAGTACCTGGCAACCCTCTAATGAACTTCGAGACACTATGACCGAGATCACGCAAATCGCTGGAAACATGGTCGGACGAGAGATCGACAAGCAATTGCTATCCAAGCTCAGGAAGGTCCCCATCCTGGACTCCCTCTCGGATGAGCAGCTGGTCTGCCTTGAGACAGCCGAAGACATTCGACTGGCGGACGGCGAGCTGGTCTCGGGTCCGGGCGACACGGTCCCTTATTTCTGGATCCTGCTCGAGGGCGAGCTACGCATCACGCAGGCCGGCCCCGACAATCAAGGCATGAGTCTGCACGTCCTGAGCAGCGGAGCAGCCTTCGGGGAGGTCGCTTTGCTGGCGAATATTCCCCAGACGGTCAACATCAATTCCATCAATCGTACGCATCTTCTCCGACTCGATGAGAATGCCTTCTGGTCATTGATGACGACCTGTCCGCAGGTGCGAAAGGCCATTCTGGGCAATATGGCCTTCCGTCTCCAGAAGATGCAAAGCATCGCCGCGCACCAGGAGAAGATGGCGTCTCTGGGAACTCTGGCTGCCGGATTAATGCACGAACTCAACAATCCCGGAGCGGCTGCAAAGCGTGCGGCATCGCAGCTGCGTCAGAATCTGCTTCGCCTTCAGATGCTTTCTTCGAAGTTCACCAGAACGGAGCTTACACGCGAGCAGAAAGACTGCATGATCGATCTGCAGGATTATGCTCTCGCATCGAAGCAGCCCCTTCGAATGAACTCGATTGAGCAAAGTGACGCCGAGGAAGCGCTCGCAGAATGGATGGAGTCTGCCAACGTTCCGGACGCATGGAAGCTTGCTCCGACCCTGGTCTCGATCGGGTTCAACTCTGCGGAGCTTACATGCGCTCGCCATGAATTTAATGGTCCGATCTTCGGGGACGCGCTCAGCTGGCTTGAGGCGCTGGTCTCCAGTATGCAGCTGGTTGCGACCATCGAAGAGAGCATTGGCCGGGTCAGTGACCTTGTGCTTGCGGTCAAATCGTATGCCTATGAAGGCAAGGGACAGCGTCAGACCCTGGATGTGAATGAAAGCATCCATGCGACGATCGTTATCCTGGGGCACAAGTTCCGCGAGAAGCAGATTCATCTTGACAAGGAGTTCGCCGCCGATCTCCCTGTCCTGCATACCGAGTGCTCCGGCCTTAACCAGATCTGGACGAATCTGCTTGATAATGCAATCGATGCCGTTGCGGAGAAGGGGAGGATCAGCGTACGAACCTGGACCGAGCCTCCTGTGAACGATCGCAGTGGTCCACCCGTTCTCTGCATCAGTGTCACAGATAACGGAACAGGCATCCCGCCCGCGTGCCAGAGCCAGATCTTCGACCCTTTCTATACCACCAAGCAGGTCGGTGTCGGGACGGGCCTTGGATTGGGAATTGTGCACCGGATTGTAGAGCAGTTTGGCGGGAGGATCCTCTTCTCGTCAGAGCCTGGCAATACCGAGTTTGTGGTGCGTCTCCCGGCTGAACCAGCCTGACTCAGTACTGGTCTGAAAAAACTCGCCGAAGCGCGCAACTTCTTTTCTCAAAACATTTGCAGCGCATCTACGTTTTCACTGTTGAACGTGCCTTTATGGGTACGTGAGATTGTGAGGACGCCGTGAACGTTTTGCGTAAAGAGTTTTGGATACTTCCCCTTGTAACTGCCCTTGTGATGCTTCCCGCTGGATGCGGAAGGCCAACCTACGTGGTCGCTCCGCCTCCGCCTCCGCCGCCGCAGGGACCTCCGCCATTGGTCGCACAGGCAGAGCAAAATGGCTTCCGTTCAGGAGCCGAGGACGGAGCGCGGGACGCCTATAACGGGTTTCGATACAGTCCGAAGCATGACCCCAAGTTTCACCTGACTCCGGGGTATGATCCGCGATTCGGTCCGTTCGGCCCGTACCAGGGCTACTTCCGCAACGCCTATCTGCGTGGCTACTACAACGGTTACTATCACCGCTAGGCTTTATAAACAACGAGCCCTGTGGCTTTAGAAAAAGAAGCCGCAGGGCCCATCCATCGGACTAGAAATTGATGCGTCCCGCGAATTGAAAGTCACGATTTCCGCTAGCGCTGCCTACGGTCCCGAAGCTGTTTCCAGCAGCCGATCCGGGGGCTCCCCAGGCGGTCACGATCCCTCCGAAGACAGGATGATTGGTGACGTTGAGACCATCCACCTCGAAGATGAACTTCACCCGCTCAGGGGTCAGGTTGAAGCTGCGGCGAATGCTGAGATCGAGGTTATATCGGTCCTGATTGCGAAGGCCGTACGGTGCGGTTCGGGGTGCCGTACCGATTTTGTTGATCACGGAGGTCGTCGGCGCGGTGGGCGTATAGTTTGCGGGTGCCTGGAAGGCGGCCGGATCGATAAACTGCTTTGCACCAAGCGCATTGGCAAGAACGCCGGAGCCAAACTTGCCATTCTTTCGTGGGCTGCCAGAGTAGTTCGGATTCAGATCAGGCATGCACTGACCGGCGTTAGGAGCAGTGCATCCGGCGTAGGTGATGACCAGCGGCGTACCCGATGTGTAGCTGTAGATATTTGAGAGCTGCCATCCGCCTGCGATCGTCCGAAGGAAGAAGTTATCCGATCCAAGCTTGCCCCTGCCAAACGGTGATTGGTAGACGCCATAGATATTGATGTTCTGCGGGATGTTGGTCAGCGTCTCGCCACGTTCAATGCGATTCTGCTTGTAGGCGACTCCGTTCGAAGTGGCGCTGGCCGGAAGGTCGAAGCCGCTGCGGAAGGTTCCATCATCGCCGATGTTCTTCGACCATGTGTAGTTGACGGTGAAGGTCACACCATGGGACAGTCGCTGATTAAGTGAGACCTGGAGCGAGTTGTAGCTGATGTTCGCAATATTGGCTCCCCATGTATCACTGACCCCTGAGTACTGCGGGAAGGCTACGAGCGCCTGGGCCACGGTGGACGTCGTGTTCGGCGCGAAGAATCCGGCATACGGAACCTTGAAGCCTGCCATATTCTTCTGCAGGATCGCGAGGTTTGCCGGAGTTGATTGCGAGGTGAGGAGCGGTGTCTTGCCGTCTGCGCCGAGCAGTGGCCCGAGCGTCGCGATATAGCTTGGGTTCAGGCCGTTGGTGTAGTAACCACGGCCGTTCTGACCGCTTGGATTGACGAAGTGGCTCTGCGTTCCTGCGTAGTTGATGGTTAGGGTCAGGTTGTTATTGAATGCCTGCTGAAGGCCGCCATTGAAGAAGCTGAACTCCGGCGCGCGCCCTGACAGGTAGGGATCGGCGTAGGAGACGGTGCCTGGCGTGGCGTACGCCCCGGATGCGGTCTGATAGTTGCCGGTATTGATCGTCTGGCTTGCGGCACTTGGGGTCGGGATCGCGGGAAGGACATAGTTGGGACCGCCAAAGGCCGTGTTGGCTCGTCCAATCGCTGCGAAGGCTGCACTGTTATTGAGGAAGTAGGATGGGCCGGCTGCAGCCGTCGACGTCAACTCTGCCGGAGCATTTGCAGTCGTATTGAAGCCGGTGCTGCCCGTTCCTACACCGGCGCCGGCACGTCCTCCGACGCCGCCGCCGATCGAGTAGACCAACGCATACCCTGCGCGAATGACTGTCTTCGGGGTCACCTCGTAGGCCAGGCCGATTCTAGGCCCGAAGTTCTTGAACCACGTGTTGACCGGCGTCCTGCATTGGCAGCTTACGCCAGCGCCACGATTCCCTGCGAACTGCAGCTCGCCCGCGCTTCCCGTCAGGCTGTTCTGGAGATTCGGATTCAGGAAGCTCCATCGATCCTGTACCTCATGAAAGGGAGGGAAGTAGTCCCAGCGGAGCCCGAGGTTCAGCGTCAGCTTTGGGAAGACCTTCCAGTCATCCTGCACATAGGGGGAGATTGTGCGATAGCGGCCGCCCGTCTCCGAAACGCCCTGGATGGCGATCCCTGAGGCGGCCGCGGCACCGAGCAGGTAACTCGCATAGGAGAAGCCCGAGGTCGTGGTGTTGAGACTGGCTCCGTTATAGTTTGCAGTCGAGTTTGCAGTGTACGGAATGGTAAGAATTCCCGAAGGTCCGAGCTGGCCCGCGACGTTGTCCTGAAGCCACTGGATCTGGCCGCCGATGGTCAGCGAGTGACGGCCCTTTACGATCAGCAGGTTATCGAGGGCCGTGAAGGTGTTTGGCACAGTTGTCTGGGTGGCACCCGAGGCTCCGTTCGAGGTCCACGGCGCCTCGGCGGTCGTAAACTTTGCGGTCGTACCGAAGGTCGCACCGGGAAACTCATTCGAAGCCTGACCGGCAGGGAGATTGGTGATGCCGAGATCCGCCGCGGCACGATAGGGCGCCACGTTTTCGGTGAGCGACTGCACGGGCTGCGAGAAACGATTGAATCCAAACTTGAACTGGTTCCCGATGTGATCGGAGATCTGATAGTTGTGCTCGATGTCCATGATCGTCGGCTTGATCGTCGCGTAGCCGCCAGCGGTGTAGGGAAGCGGAAGCACGACACCAGCCGGCGTCCCGCCAACGGTGAAAGGCACGTTCTTGCGAGTCCCGATGGTCAGCACATACGAGATGCGCTGCTTTGCGGTCAGATCGAAGTCAACGCGTGTCGAAAACTCGTGGTTGTCATACCCCGAAGGAACGCCACCGAGGTAATTTTGTGTCAGAAGACTATTCGACGGAGCAGGTAGAAAGCTCTGCATCTTCAGCGCTATCGGAGATAGCTGTGAATTCGGGATGATATTACCCGCATACGCGTTGCGGCAGAGCACTCCCTTACTAGCAGCCGTGCAGGCGGCCGTCGACGTTGGATCATAGATGGGGAAGTTGAGCTCGCTGAAGTTGCCGGTCCGCATCAGATTCGTTGGAACCGTTAGAGTGTTCGGATTGATCCCGTTTCGCCCGTGGTATTTGTCGTAGGTCACGAAAAAGAACCCACGCTTCCGCGTGAAGGGAATGGGGCCGCCCAGCGCCGCAACGATCTCGTTCTGATGCTCGACCGGCTTCGCTGCCGGGATGACATTTCCGTTGGCGTCCTTTGAGGTGAGCGCCGGCGAGGTGAAACCCCATGTATCGAAGATGGTATTACGCACGAAGATAGCGCCAGTCCCGTGGTATGCATTGCCGCCGGACTTCAGGGTAAAGTTGATGAGGCCGGCCCCCTGGTACTCCGCACCAGGCGTGCTCGAGATGACCTGAAACTGGTCGATGGCCTCAACAGGAATCGCGTTCGAAACAACTCGATTATCACCCTGCTGGTTGATGGTCGTGATCGGAATTCCGTCCACATAGACGGCCGCAAGATAGTTCCCCGTACCCCCAATGATGGGTGCGCGTGCGCCGCCCTGGACGCCGGGCAGAAGTGCCGCAAACGCGGTCGGGTCGCGCTGCTGGCCGCTCATCTGAAGGGGAAGATTCTCGTAGGTCTGATTCTCCATCACTCCGCCAAGGACGGCGTTGGTCGTCTCAAGCGCTGGCGGCGCCTCCGTGACCGTAACCTCCTGCGAAGTAGAGCCGATGGCGAGTGTGACGTTCAGCCCCGTCAGCTTCAGAGCGTCAATCGTAAAGTGCTGCTGCTTGAAGCCGCCAAAACCCTGTGCGCTGACGGTCACGGTGTAGGTCCCGGGAACGATCGGCGAGATCGTGTAAAGCCCTGCGCTCGAGCTTTGCCGGACAGTCACCACGCCCGTTGCATCATTTGTAGCAGTCACCGTTGCATTGGGGACGGAGGCCCCCGTGGAATCGACCACCGAGCCCTGGATGCCTGCCTCGCCTCCGGTTTGTGCAGCGGTCGTTCGGGGCCCGAAGACAAGCAGGAGTACCAGGAGCAGAGTTGCATTCATGCTTCCGAAGCGCATTGCCAGGATCCGCCTGGAAGAGAGGGATCCTGAAACTTTAAAGCTCGATCGATTACGCAGCACACTACCTCCAGGAGTTCCGCAACCGCCAAAGATGCGTCTCTTTATCAAGTCGGCAATCTATGGGACAAAGGTAACGAATGTCAATAGAAGAAAGATTTCCAAAATCGACAAGTGCCTATACCGTTTGGGGTCAATGGCATCCATGCGTCGAAGGGAGAGATGGAGTGGATAGGGCTCATAAGCTGTGGCGAAATTGACGTTGTGCCAGAGAGCGAAGGTGGGTGGCGAGACAACTTGCGTAACCTGAGAATCGAGGGCTCTCTGGATAGATTGACTGGTAGATTCACCTCAGAAGAACGTTTTGGGGGCGGACCGGCAACTCAATGAATGCAACTCTCACCGCACTATCCATCGTGCAGCCTGCAAGCTTAGTGCGTCCCATACGACACAGGGATGACTGATCGAAGATGTCCCCTCCCTCTCGTTCAGCCCGCTGGACCGTTATAAGGAGACGCAGCTCCCGCTTCGCCAGCGGCTGGCTCGGTTACTCTCCGCGGATCGTGGGCAGAACCGAAAGCTTACGACCGCGCCTCGCGGCGAGTCCGTGACTTACTCTGCCGAACAGGTTCGGTCGCAACTTCAGTCACTGGTTGCCGCAGACCCACAGATAACGTTGATCGACAGTAAGGCAATCCTCTGCAACCGGTCTGAGTGCAGGATTTCGGATGGTTCCAACCTCTACTACACCGACAACAATCATCTAAGTCGTTACGGAGCAGCTACTTTACTCACAGACATGCATCTCAGGGCGGTCACCCAACGATAGAATCGGCCGACGAGTACCTCCCCTAGAAGGGGTAGAGATAGCGTCAGGCTGGGCGAAGTTATCAATTGGTCTTGTACTTCGTTGTAGGACGTGCCACAATTCCTGCATCCCCGGGCTCCTGTTTCAAGACTATTGGTCCTATATGGAGGCCTCTATGTCAGACGAAGTTCTCGCCCCAATCCTTACAGTCCTTATCCTCGCCGGACTCTTTCTGTGGGTTCCGACCTTGCGCATCTGCAACGCCAGATGCCAGCAGATCCTAAGTCTCCGCTCGACCGAGCCGGCGGCAAAGACAAAACTCAATGGCACTGAAGCACTTAGCGAACTGTAAGGTTTGTTTTCTTGTTGACTTTAGGACTGCCTGGAACTCTCGAAAGGATTTCCTGTAAGAAGAGTCATCCGCAAGGCATGGGTAGACGTCATTTCGCTAGAGCGTCCAGACTGACTGAAGGGAGCTTTACCGATGACAATCTCGATCATGCTTATCGGACTAGCCGTCGCATTGAATCTGCTCTAATGTGCCGTCTCACGACAACCCTGTGGCGATCGCCCGATCGCCACAGATAGAGATCATCGACACTTCAATGATGTCTAAAAGTTCTGGCGATTGAGCCCGGCGATTCTTGACCTACAAGTTGTTCAAATGATTGGCGTCCCCGACGGGATTTGAACCCGTGTCATCGCCGTGAAAGGGCGGTGTCCTGGGCCGGGCTAGACGACGGGGACGCTGCGGTGGAATGACGGCGTTACGCTGCCCTCATCACCTCTAAAACTATCAATATCCTCGCCTTATGTCAAAAGTACCCTCTGCTGAGTCGTCCCGCTCTATGATGATGCTGAGCGCTCTCCTCACCCATGTCCAAGATCGCACCCCGTTTCAAGTACCTCGATGCTTTGACGACGGCATTCGTCGTCATCCTGCTCGTCTCCAACCTCGTTGCGCAGAAGGTCTGCATCATTGGGCCTTTTGCGGTGAGCGGAGCCGTGCTCCTCTTTCCGATCACCTATATCTTCGGGGACGTCTTCACAGAGGTCTACGGCTTTGCAGCGTCGCGACGGGCGATCTGGCTGGGTTTCTTCGGGACAGCGCTTCTTTATCTGGTCGCCGCAATCGTCATTCATCTCCCTCCTGCACCCGGATGGAAGAATCAGGACGCCTTTGCAACCGTGTTCGGATTTATCCCGAGGATCCTGGCCGCGAGCCTCGTCGCCTTCTGGGCCGGTGAGTTTGCAAACTCCTACACCATGGCGAGGCTCAAGCTTCTGACCAATGGCCGGAGGCTCTGGACCCGAACCATCGGTTCGACGGTTGTGGGCCAGGCGGTGGACACCGTTCTTGTCATCACTCTGACCTTCGCCGGGATCTACCCGGTGCACACCCTGATCAACATCATCGTCACGGGATACTTCCTGAAGGTCGGTTACGAGGTGATCGCAACTCCGGTCACCTACCTTGTTATCAACGGATTGAAGGCCTCGGAGCAGGTCGACACCTTCGATCGCTCGATGGACTTCAATCCTTTCTCGCTCTCCGATTAGCAGCAACCGCACGTCAGGTTAGCGTGCCGGTGCACTCCATGCATCCCGCGAAAGAAGAAACGCATCCGGGCCCTGTCGGCCTTCATCTAAACGATCTATACAGAAGATTAGTCTTGTTGCGCATGGGGGGAGGCTGTCCGGGCGCTGCAAGATATTGAAAAGCAAGGCCAGCTGAATCAATTGCGGATCTTTGGTCGTTGTTTCCGTAAGATTTACGATGTCCGTTTGAGTCAGCCCGCAAGCCTGCCCCAGATTCACAAGGAGAACGCATTGTTTTTACCGTCCAGTCTTCGTCGCACGATCATCCCGGTGCTGAGCACTGTACTTGCCACGATCGCCGCTGGTTGCGCAAAGCCCGCTCCGCCGCCGGCCCCGCAGGCGATGCCGGTCAAGGTTTCGGCTGTCTCCTTGACCGACGTTCCCTCGAGCGATACCTATGTCGCTACGATCAAGAGCCGCCGCACCACGACTCTCCAGCCCCAGGTCGATGGAAACATCACACGCATCCTCGTTAAGTCGGGTGATGCTGTGAAGGCCGGCCAGCTCCTGATGCAGATCGATCCGCTCAAGCAGACCGCCGCCGTGCAGTCGCAGCAGGGAACGCAGGCCCAGAAGAAGGCCACCTACGAGTACAGCCAGACGGAGGTCGAACGTCAGCACAAGCTCTTCGACGCCGGCGTCGTCTCGCGCGAGGCCTATGACCAGGCTATCCAGGCCTACCAGAACTCCAAGGGCGACTACGAAGCAAACGCCGCCCTGACGACGACGCAGCAGCAGCAGCTTGGCTACTACCAGATTCGCGCTCCTTTTTCGGGAATCGTCGGCGATATCCCGGTCCACGTCGGCGACTATGTGTCCGCCACGACGGTCATGACCACCGTGGATGAGAACGCAGATCTCGAAGCCTATATCTACCTTCCGACGGAGCGCGCAAGCCTCATCCGCTCCGGTCTGCCGGTCGACATTCTTGATTCGACGGGTGCGGTTCTCGCCCATTCGTCCATCAGCTTCCTCTCGCCCCAGGTGGATAACGGCCTGCAGAGCATTCTCGCAAAGGCCGAGATTCCACGAACGGCACAGCGTCTTCGCAACCTGCAGCTGGTCAACGCCCGCGTCACCTGGAAGACCTCATCGCAGCCGGTTGTTCCCGTGCTCGCGGTCGTTCGTGTAGGCGGCCAGCCATTCGTCTATGTCGCCGTGCCTTCGGCGCACGGGGACGGCTTCGCAGCCCACCAGGTCGCGGTCACCCTGGGGGAGACCGTCGGCAACAACTATCCCGTTCTCAGCGGACTGAAGCCCGGAGACAAAGTCATTCTGTCGAGCATCCAGTTCCTCCAGGAAGGTGCTCCGGTCACACCGCTCAGCTAGTTCGTTTCAGTTGCGGAGAACCTGAGAGTTCGCCGCCTTTCTCTCCCTGATTTCACGGGAGCCACTCGCTCCATAGGGGTCTGTCTTGGTCGATTTTTTTATACGCCGTCCGATCTTCGCTACGGTTTGCGCACTGCTCATCGTCCTTGCGGGCGCAGTCTGCATCCCTACGCTTCCGATCTCGCTCTACCCGCAGCTCGCACCGCCCCAGGTCGTAGTCACCTGTAACTACATTGGAGCCAACGCCAAGGACGTCGAGTCCGCGGTCACGACCATCCTCGAGCAGTCCATCAACGGCGTCGAGGGCATGCGTTACATCTCCTCGACCAGCTCGAATGATGGAACCTCTGCCATCACGGTGACCTTCCAGACTGGCTATGATCTATCGATCGCCGCCGTCGACGTCCAGAACCGCGTCGCCTCAGCGCAGGGCCGTCTGCCTGCGGTCGTCAACAACACCGGCATCACAATCACCAAGGCGAACAGCAACTTCGTTCTCGCCGCCGGCTTCGTCTCCCCCGACAACAGCCTCTCGCAGGACTTCATCTCGAACTACATCGACGTCTATGTCTCGGACGCACTGAAGCGCGTCCCGGGCGTGGGCGCGGTCGTCATCTTCGGTGAGCGCAAATATGCCATGCGCCTCTGGCTCGATCCGGCAAAGCTTGCGGCGCGCAGCCTGACCGCTCTCGACGTAACCTCCGCGCTCGCCGAGCAGAACGTAGAGGTCGCAGCCGGACAGCTTGGCCTGCCACCCTCTGATCCCAAGCAGACCTTCCAGATGGCGGTCCGTGTCGTCGGTCGTCTCAGCGATCCGCGCCAGTTCGAAAACATCATCATCAAAAACAGCGGAACGGCGAATGGTCTTGTCTTGCTCAAGGATGTAGGCCGTGCTGAGATCGGCGCTGAAAACTACAATACTGACCTCAAGTTCTCCGGTGGCAAGGCGGTCGGTGTCGGTATTCAGCAGCTTTCAAACGCGAACGCGCTCGACGTCGATAAGCAGTGCAGAGCGGTGCTGCTGGAGCTCCGCAAGTCGTTCCCCCCGGGACTCGACTACATCGTAGCGGTCGAC
>CAZZZQ010000022.1:11534-15166 GCA_964658405.1 uncultured Sphingomonas sp. | reverse complement strand
AATACAGGTTCCGATCCAGCCGGAAGACATGCAGGTCCTTGTCGTACTCATACTTGCTGATGCCTTCGCTGGGAATCTCAATCACACAATTAATGACTTCGGGCGACTTCGGCCCCACTGGCAACTCTAGGTAATTCGGCATAAGGTCTGGGATCTCGTCTCGTTGAATAAAATTTCGAACTTCTTAAACTGCCCTCTGATCTAAACGATCCATGCCAGCAGCCGCCGCCCGGACACAAACTCCCGTAGCAATGACGAACAGGCGTGGATCACAACCTGCACACGTTTATAATCAGACACAATGAAGGCCCATGTCTATGTAACTCTGAAACGAACCGTGCTCGATGCCCAGGGCAAGACCGTCGCCGACGCCCTCCGCCGCATGGAATACAAGGGCGTCTCAGACGTCCGCCAGGGCAAGTACTTCCTCCTCACCCTCGAGGACGGCCTGCCCGAGTCGGCACACACCGCCGAGGTTGAGCGCATCGCCCGCGAAGTCCTGACCAACCCCGTCATCGAAGAGTTCACCTACCGCCTCGAAGCCTAAGACCTTCGAACGCAATTACTCCGAAGAGCGAAGAGCATCAATCAAGGCCGCAAGAGCCGCAGGTTGGTTTCTTCGGCTGGGGTAGTAAAGAAAGTAGCCCGGAAACGACGGGCACCAGTCCTTCAGCACCTGCACCAGGCGCCCCGCGGCCAGCAAGCCCGTCAGGGTCGCCTCCATCGCAGTGCCGATCCCTAAGCCGTCCAGCACCGCCTGGATCACCAGGTCCGGGTCGTCGAAGGACGCTGGTCCTTCGGGGCTCACCGTAAGCGCCTTTCGGCCCTTCTCAAACTCCCATCGATACAGGCCGTTGCTGAAGCGAAAGCCGATGCACGCGTGATTCTTCAAATCCTGCGGGCGCCGAGGAATCGGGTTGGACTCGAAGTACTCCGGCGACCCCACGACCGCAAGCCGCATCTCCGGCGTTACGCGCACCGCGATCATGTCGCGCTGGATAAACTCACCCAGCTGGATGCCGGCATCGTACTGCCCGGCCACGAGGTCGACAGGGTCGTTCGAGGAGGTCACCTCCAGAACAATCTCCGGATACCTCCTCGCAAACGCCGCCAGCTTAGGCAAAAGAACGATCTCGGTCGCCGTCCGTGGAATGATCAGCCGGATACGGCCCGCGGGACGCTCACGCTGCTGCATCGTCTCAGCGACCGCCTTTCCGATCCGTTCCAGCGCCGGCGCAAGCTCCTTCAGCAGAGCCGTACCAGCAGCGGTAGCGGACACACTGCGTGTCGTGCGCGCCAGGAGCTGCACCCCCATCTTCTTCTCAAGCCCGCGGATTGCGTGGCTCAGCGCGGATTGCGAGACGCCCAGCACGGCGGCCGCGCGGGTAAAGCTGCGCTCCTCGGCAACGGTCGCGAATGCGGAGAGCTCTGCAAGATCCTGTCGAACCATTCATGAATTCTATTCATGAGGCCTTGCGCTGACAACGTCGTCGTAGCCAGGCCGTGACCGTCTTATCTCCTGTGAGCGGCGATTGCTGCCAACAAAACTTAGGTTGAGAAGGAGTGATCCATGGTCATCTCATTTGAAAAGAAAGTCGCACTCGTGACAGGCGCCGCATCAGGACTCGGGCTTGCAACGGCGAAGGCATTTGCCCACGCAGGGGCCGCCGTCGTCCTGGCCGATTCGAACGAGAAGGAAGTACAGATTGCTGCGAAGGAGCTTGCAGACAAAGGTCTGAGGACGCTGGCCTTCACCTGCGATGTCTCCGACGACGCGCAGGTCGAAGCCATGGTCAAACAGACCGTCGCGACCTTTGGCCGCCTCGATGCCGCCTACAACAACGCAGGCATTCAGAACGTCCTGGCTGAGACCGCCGACTCGCCCCGCGACGACTACGACCGCGTCATGGGCGTCAACCTTCGCGGCGTCTGGAGCTGCATGAAGTTTGAGCTGCAGGTCATGCGCGAGCAGGGCAGCGGCGCCATCGTCAACTGCTCGTCGCTCGGAGGTCTGATCGGCGGCAATCAGCGTGGAACCTACCACGCTGCGAAGCATGGCGTCATCGGCTTTACCAAGAGTGCCGCCCTCGAATACGCGACGCGCGGCATCCGCGTGAACGATGTCTGCCCCGGCATGATCCAGACGCCCATGTCGGACACGATGATCGCCGAAGGCCAGGGCCCGGAGCTGGACAAGATGCTTCAGACCTTGGTCCCGATGAAGCGACTCGGACGGCCCGAGGAGATCGCCGATACCGTTCTCTGGCTTTGCAGCGATGCAGCAAGCTACATCACCGGCCAGTCGATCTCGGTCGACGGCGGCTACGTGATGCGGTAGGTTGAGACCTCCGACATGTCCTTACAAAGCAGCAAATGTAAAGATTTGACGATCCCGGAGCAGAGATTATTCTGTCCCTCACCTCTTGAAAGGACCTTATGAAAGTGACACGCGTAGGCACCACCCCTTCGATGGTCGGACCGGCCGACTGGTTCAGCGGAGACGTCCGCGTCGACTCACTCTTTCCCCCCGACGGCGGCCGGCACTCAAACGGTGGCATCGTCACCTTCGAACCCGGTGCGCGCACCCGCTGGCACACCCACCCCGCAGGCCAGACCATCCTCATCACCCAGGGCCTCGGCTGGGTGCAGCGGGAGGGCGGTCCAATCGAAGAGGTGAAGCCAGGCGACGTCGTCTTCTTCGAGGTCGGCGAAAAGCACTGGCACGGCGCCTCCGCCCAGGTTGGCATGGTCCACATCGCGATCACCGAAGTCCTCGACGGCAAAGCCGTAGACTGGCTCGAACCCGTCACTGACGAGCAGTATCAGAAATAATCGCCTCAGGCAGGCTACCGGGAACGCGACCTCTCAGCCGGCCCCGGCTTCGAACGATGCCTGTTTGTCCTTCCGAGGGCAAACAGGCATCGTGTGCTTCTTCCGGAAGCGCTAAGACCTGGTGATTTCGGGAACAAAAAACGAGTCCTTTAGAACTGATCCCTTGGCCGCGACCCTTCAATCAAGATGTCGACGATCCTCCGGGCGCTGGCCTCCCAGCCCGGTAGAGAGCTCGTATGAAAGACCCCGATCACAGCGCGAATCAGATCGTCCGGGTCGGTGTCTGCACGAAGCTCTCCGCTGTCGATGGCGCTCTGAAGCAATCCACGAAACGTCCCATGGACCGGCCCGCGCGATCCTTCAATCATCCGGGTAGAACCTCCCGGCACAGTGTCCATGGCCGGTAGAATCAGCATCTTGGCCGCTACATAATCGATGAAGACGTACATCCAGGCCCGAAGCGCTTCGAGTGGCGGCATCGTCGCCGCACAGCGCTCCCCGGCTGCGGCCAGCTTTTCAACCTGGCTGCGAAAGACCGCCTCAATCAGCACATCCCGCGTCGGAAAATGACGATACAGGGTGCCTGGGCCGATCTCTGCCCGGCGCGCAATATCATCCAGAGCCGCCTCCGCCCCATGCTCGGCGAAGGCCTCACGCGCAACCTCAAGGATGCGCTCACGATTACGCTGAGCGTCCACGCGAGGCCTGCGAGCAATCGTCGTCGATGAAGTCTCCTTCAGCATTCCTCAATTTTCGCAGATCTTTATGCAACCGGAGTCGATCTCCGTTTATCTTATAAA
>CAZZZQ010000022.1:0-11524 GCA_964658405.1 uncultured Sphingomonas sp. | reverse complement strand
TATAAACGGAGATCGACTCCGGTTAGTACATGAGACCACCACACTTCTGGCAACACGAGTAAGCGGAGCCAGCAAACAGCAGAGGAGACAGGGTAATGCGAATTTTCATCACAGGAGCGACAGGCTTCATCGGGACAGAACTCGTTAAGGAGCTCATCGCCGCAGGTCACCAGGTACGCGGTCTGACCCGAAGCGATGCCGGCGCGGAGCAGTTGAAGGCAGCGGGCGCCGAGGTCCATCACGGCACCCTGCAGGATCTGGACAGCCTGCGCAGCGGAGCGACCGGCATGGATGCCGTCGTCAACCTCGCGTTCAACCATGACGACATGACCAAGTTCGCCGAGAGCGGCCGGGACGAGCAGAAGGCGATCGAAGCCCTCGGCTCCGTGCTCGAACCAGGCAAACTGCTCGTCGTCACCTCCGGCACCGGGCTGGCCAGTGGTGGACCGGGCCATCTCCGTGTGGAAAGTGATCCCGCGATGAGCAACGATGCCATCCCGCGTCAGCCGGAGAAGGCCGCGCAGAGAGCGGCAGAGCGCGGCGTCCACGTGGCGATCGTGCGCCTCCCGCAGGTCCACGACACGCACAAGCAAGGCCTGGTCCCGTACCTCACAGAGACCGCTCGCCGGAAGGGCATCTCAGCCTACGTCGGCGAGGGCACCAACCGTTGGGCTGCAGCACCACTTCCGGACGTCTCCCACCTGTACCGGCTCGTCATTGAGCAGACCGGCCCCGGCACGACGGTCTACCACGCGGTTCAGGAGGAGGGCGTATCGCTCCGTGAGATCGCCGAGACACTGGGCAAAGGGCTGAAGATCCCGGTGGTGTCGCTCGATCAGGAGAAGGCCGCCGAGCACTTTGGCTGGCTTACGCACTTTGCCGCCCTGGATATGCCCGCCTCCAGCGAGTGGACCCGCAAGACACTGAAGTGGGATCCCACCGGCCCAGGCCTGATCGAAGACCTGACCAACATGAAGTACTTCTAACCGAGCCGCTGCATCTTCAGAGGGGAGGGCCCGATACAAGGGCCCTTCCTCGCTGCCGATCGAAGCGCAGCGACCTTCAGTGCAACCCCCTGTACCGGCACACGATCGCCACATCCTCCCACTGCAAAGAGCCGCCCTTGGGACTTACTTTAGTAGCGCCAACGTCAACTTAAGAGTTGCTCTGCTTCGCGTGATCACGTTCGGAGACTCCGCGCGCCCTACGCCCATTGCCTACAATGGAATCATCCAACGCAGCTAAAATTCTGGACCTAGAGTGGCCTTCACGTGGAAGTGCATCCGCCGGAACACGGCATTCATAGCTGGCGTGACTTCTTTGTCCATATGGGCACGATCTGCCTTGGGCTGCTGATCGCGATCGGGCTCGAACAGAGTGTGGAGACGCTGCACCATCACCACGAGCTCGCGTCGCTGCGTCATGCCATGCGCGAGGATGCCGAGAAGAATCGTCGCGAGGCACTCGCGCTCGATACCTACGAACTGCTCGAGATCCAGTGGCTGAAGTCGCGCATGGCGCAGCTTCGTGTTGCCCTTGAGCAACAGCAGCCGCTGGCCCCGGCCCCACCGAAACCGAAGGTGGACTCGGACGGAGACTATCCCTCCGATCCTTCGTGGCTGGCTGCGAAGGCTGGTGGCGTACTCGCCTTCATGCCCGAAGACGAGATCAAGGGGTATTCAGAGATCAGCAAATGGATCTCCCTCATCGAGCCCGAGTTACTGGACTGGGACCACGCGTCACGGCATCGCAAAAGCTTCGAGGCAGGCTTCTGCCAGGCGACCTGCGGAGAAGGTTCCTTTGCCGGGGCCACACCGGCAGAACTACGGCACTATCTCGGTCTCCTCGAGGAGGAGCGGGAGGCCATTCGCTGGGACACTGTGAGCGTTCACGCCGTCTACGGAGGGGAGGGCGCCATCCTCGCCGGCGAGCGAAACCTCAAGAACATCCAGCACGCCGAGGCTGGCCCGATGCCCGGCGACCAGTAAAGAACGCCCAACCTGAACATTCGTCTCGTCAATATCCACCTGTTCAAACCACCACGCAGACTCCGAGCGCCCCGAATGCTACGCTCGAAGGGTGGAGATATTGTCCTTGAATGATCCAGAATCCGTAGTCCCCGCCGTCGAGCCAGCCTCGACCGGAAGCCGTTTCGTCCGCGCCTGCCTGCGCCAGCCTGTCGACCGGACCCCTGTCTGGTTCCTCCGCCAGGCCGGCCGCTATATGCCGGAGTACATGGCCGTCCGCAAGCATCACACGCTGCTCGATATCTGCCGAACCCCCGACATCGCCTCTGAGGTCACCATCACCGCCGCCGAGCGCCTCGGCGTCGACGCCGCGATCATCTTCGCCGACCTCCTCCTGCCCTTTACCCCCATGGGCCTCGACTTCGAGTTCGTGGCCGGCGAAGGCCCCCAGGTTCACACCCCCGTCCGCTCGCTCGAGCACGTGGAAGCCCTTCGGACCGACCGCGCCGAAGACCTCAGCTACGTCGCCCGCGCCATCGAAAAGGTCGCCGCCCACTTCAACGGCCCGCGTCCCGACGGCGACACGCTCGGCATCATCGGCTTCTGCGGTGCACCGTTTACCCTCGCCAGCTACATGATCGAGGGCGGCTCCTCACGCAACTACATCGACACCAAGAAGATGATGTACTCCGACAGCAAGGCCTGGCCGCTGCTGATGGAAAAGCTCATCACCGTCCTCACTGCCTTCGCCAAACAGCAGGTCGAGGCCGGCGCCGACGTGATCCAGATCTTCGACAGCTGGGCCGGCGCGCTCAGCGTCACCGACTACCGCCAGTACTGCCTCGGACCAACCACAGAGCTCATCCAGCGCGTCCGCGCCCTCGGCGTCCCCGTCATCTACTTCGGTGTCGACACCGCCTCGCTCCTCCCCGCCATGCGCGAGACCGGCGCAGACGTCATCGGCCTCGACTGGCGCGTCCCCCTCGACGTCGGCTGGAAGTCGCTCGGCTCCGGCTGCGGCGTCCAGGGAAACCTCGACCCCATCACTTTGTTCGCCCCTCAGGACGTCCTCAAGGCCCGCGTGCTCGAGGTCCTTCGCGAAGCCGACAAGCGCCCCGGCCATATCTTCAACCTCGGCCACGGCATCGTTCCCGGAACCCCCGTTGACAACGTCATCCAGGTCGTCGAATGGGTGAAGGAGTACGGAAGAGTATGAACACCCCCATCCTTTTGCTCGCACACGGAACCCCCGACGTCCTCGGCCAGATGGCCGAATACCTTGCCAAGGTGACCGGCGGCCGTAAGCTTCCCGACGAGGTCGTCCACGAGCTGCAGCATCGCTACGGCGAGATCGGCCTCGGTGAAGAGCCCGGCCCCGAGCCGCCGCCGCTGACCAAGTGGACCCTCAGGCAGGGCGAAATGCTCGGCGAAGCCCTTGGTGACACCAGGGTCTACGTCGGCATGCGCAACTGGCACCCATATATCTCCGACACCCTCGCGCAGATGCGCGCGGACGGCGTGACCAAGTTCAAGGCCATCTGCCTCGCTCCACAGAACTCCCGCACCAGCGTCGGTCTCTATCGCAAAGCGATGCTCGAAGCCTCCACCGATATGGAGAGCGAGTTTGTCGCCGGCTGGGCCGACAATCCGACCCTCGCCCACGCCTTCGCGGATCGCCTCTGGCCCGTCTGGGCGGAGGCCTGCGCCTCAACCGGCACACGCGTCCCGGTCCTCTTCACGGCGCACGCAGTTCCCTGCCGCACCATCATGTCCGGCCAGGTCAGCACCGCCGCCAGCCCATCCGCGCGACCCGGCGGCCCGGTCCCGGCCGAGGGCATCCAGTACTACGGCGCCCGCACCGAGCCCGACCCCTATCCTGTTGAATGCAAACGGACCGCGGTCCATGTCGCCGAAGCCCTCCGGCCCGTCGGCATGACCGAGAAGGACTGGTACTTTGCCTTTCAGAGCCAGGGCATCGCCGGTGCCCCATGGATCGGGCCAACCGTCGAAGATACCCTGAAGGCGCTCGCCGCCGAAGGCCACAAGGGCGTCATTATGCAGCCGATCGGCTTCCTATGCGACCACGTTGAGATCCTCTACGACATCGACATCGCCTTCAAGGAGACCGCCCGCGAACTCGGCCTGCAGCTTTGGCGCGCCGGCAGCCTGAACGACTCGCCCATCCTCATTAAGGCCATCGCCCAGGTCGCCACCGGAGCCTTCGCCGCGGACGTCGATGAGCAGGTCATTCCGGAGCAAGTCTCCACCACAGCCTGAAGAGAGCGACAACGATTCCCTCCAGCCTAAAAAAACGCATTGCCATCATCGGCGGCGGCATCGCCGGGGTGACCGCCGCCTACGAGCTTGCAACCAGTGGCGTCGAGGTCGACGTCGCTCTCTTCGAAGCAAGCGCACGCCTCGGCGGAACAGTCGAGACCGTCTGCGAGCAGGGCTTCGTCATCGAGTGCGGCCCCGACGGCTGGGTCACCGAGAAGCCCTGGGCACGGCAGCTGGCCGATCGCCTGGGTCTGACCGACGAGCTCATCCCCTCCAACGACGCCACCCGCAAGACCTACATCGTGAAGGACCATCAACTGGTTGCCATGCCCGATGGCATGCGCATGATGGTCCCCGGCGATATCGATGCCCTGATGGCCTCCCCGCTCTTCAGCGACCAGGGCAAGCAGTCCTTCCTCGACGAGATCGGCCGTGCAGCCGAGTTGAAGGCCGCCGCCCCTCCCGTGGACGAAAGCGTCGCCTCCTTCGTGCGCCGCCACTTCGGCGATGAGGTCCTCGACACCGTCGGCGCACCCCTGCTCAGCGGCGTCTTCGGCGGCGACGTCACCACCCTCAGCGTCCGCGCCGTCATGGCCCCGTTTGTCGCGATGGAGCGCCAGTTTGGCTCCCTCATCACCGCCGTACAGGCCCGCGAGCGAACCGGCACAGCCCCGATCTTCACCACCCTGCGCAGCGGCCTCGAGACCCTCATCAAGGCCATGGTCAAGCAGATCCCGCCAGCGTGGCTCCAAAGGGAGACCGCCGTCACCTCACTCGAAAAGACCACCGCTGGATGGATCGTCGGCACGGCTAGTGGGACATCAGACTTCGACGCCGTCTTCCTGGCGACCCCGGCCCACGTCGCTCTGAAGCTGCTCCACGACACCGATCCGCTGTGCTCGGCATTGATGGCGATGGATGCAAGCTCAGCGATCATCATCGCCTTCGCCTTAACCGACCCCATCGATCTGCCGCCCGGCTTTGGCTTCCTTGTTCCTCCACCGCCGCACGAAGCGCCTGAAGATCTCCTGCTCGCCGGGACTTTCGTCGACCAGAAGTTCGATAGCCGCGTGCCTGAAGGCGGTCGAATGATCCGCGCCTTCTTCGGCGGCGACACCGGCGCACGGCTCATGGACGTTCCGGACGATACGATCATCGCGCTGGCTCGCACCCAGCTTGAAGCGCTTCTGGGGCATCTGCCGGACCCGGTCGTCACGGTCGTTCGACGCTGGCCGCTCTCGCTCCCGCAGTATGGCGTCGGACATCTCGAGCGCATGGCCGAGCTTTCAACCCGCATCGACGCGCTCGGCAATCTTTGGCTGCTTGGTAACGGCTACCGCGGCGTGGGCCTGCCGGATCTGGTTAGAGACGCCCAATCTGCAGTCGTAAATTATCTGGGAAAGAGCTGAGTCATCACGCGAAGCGCAAATACCCCACGAAGGCCCCGTGGCGCGGGCCCGGCGTCAGGGAGCTTCAGGCACTTGGAAACGGAAGACTCTCCGCATGCTCCCAGGGCCCACCGCGATAATGCCATAGGCTAAGCCCAATCGCCTCAACCTGACGAGCTACAAATCCAGCTCGAAGCTGCTCCAACGATAGACGCGCCGCCTCAGCAGTCGTCTTGTTTTGCACCACGATATGCGGCATAAACCGCTGCCTATCCTGCGCACTCAGATGATCGGCAAACGCCCCGGCCAAACGACGATGCAGGACCTGCAGCGGAGGCGCTTCAAGCGTATACGCCACACCCTTTCCAAGCGAGCGCAGCCCGGTCACCGCCACTGAAAACGACCGTGTATCCTTCGCAGCAGCCGCAAGCTCGTCGAGCACACCGCGCTCTTCCGGCAGCGTATGGAAGAGCGTGATGTGCGCATCGATCAGGTTCCGCTCCGGTGGAAAGTAGCGCCGGCGTAGCTCGTCAAAGTGAGCCTGTGACACCGCATCGATCTGCAGGGTAAGGATATAGCTCATCGCAATGGCCTAGTCCGGAATCTGCCAGCCTGCCATCGTGCTTGCGAGCGTCGCTTTGCCAACAGAGCTTCCGCTCGTCGCCGCTGCCATGGCTGGAAAGGCCGCCTGGACCTCGGCGCTCTCGGCCCATACCGGAACCTCTGTCATGGTGTAGCGATAGGTGACCTGGGTCTCCGGAAAGCCGTTAGCCTGTGCCGGCGGGGTCGAGCTCTCGATCGCGGTGATCTTGCGATGACCGTAACAGAAGCGCGGAACGGCGCGTGCCCCCGTCACCGTCGGCGTGTAGCGGCTCGCGTGGATACTGAACTCCTTCGAGACCGTCAGCAGCTGCGCCTTCACCAGCGAGTCCATCTGCTTCGTCTTCTCCGGGTCAGAGGTCTCAAACGGAAACCGCGGCGCATCGGGCAGCAGGCACTCCGGATGGTCGATGAAGTGGTTATTCAACGCCAGCATATAGTTCTCGGGCGTCGGCGCCGTCTTCGAATGACAGCCTGCCAGCAGCAGGGTCGAGGCCAGAATGATGGAAGCAATCGGAACAAACGTACGTGCCTGGGCCATAATATTCTCCTCGTTTCGTGTCGTGGTTCTTTAGAACAGTTTGCTCGTTCCTTGAGTTGGATGCACCTGCGCGGGCTGCGCAGGCAGTCGCCCTCAAGGCAATGCGATCAGCAATTCGCAGGAATGCAACGCAGAACCACCTGAGTGTGGATAATGGAGAGATGATCCGGCCGTGTTTCCTAGTCATTGACCGTGAGTTTCCCGGCAGCATCTCAACGCGCAAACTGGTCATCGAGACCGCTAAGTTCAACGTCCTCACCGCGTACAGTGGAGTAGAGGCGCGCGAAGTCTTCGATCGATTCCCGGCCATCACAGGGGTGGTTCTCGACTCCGGTCTTGACGACGTTCCGTGCAAAGACCTGGTTCGCGAGATGAAAGAGAAGCAGCCGAAGCTCCCCATCATCCTCATCGGCGCGCCTGGAAGCATAGACTGCCCTGAGGCAGACTTCCGTCTGGAGTCCTTCATGCCGTCAAAGCTGCTGGACATCCTGCGTGGCCTGACCCCCGATGCAACTGAAACCATTGAGCGCCGGAACGAAGAACTGAGCCACGAGCGGCTTTGCTAATCGTCCTCGGGGCCGTTCCTGTGACGGCTCACTCATGCGCGTGGTCCGGCTTGACGTCTTCGCCACCCCAGATCAACTGAGCGGTCCAGGGCTTTGCCGGTGTACTCCAGAACGGATCGCTCGCCCCCAGCCCAAGCGGCAGCCACGCAGCAGCGCAGAGATAGCAACTGCCCGTAGAGATGTACGGCTCGCCGATCGACGGCTGATGGCCCGCAAAGCCAATCGTCAGCCAGCCGGCAGCATCGAAGGTCCCCCGCATCTCGATCATTCGTCGCATCACGGCGGTCATCGCCGGCCTGACCTGCTCCGGCGCAGTCCCCTCGGGAAGCTGACGGCGCAGGCTGATCTCCGCCAGATGGTGAAAGGCGCCGAACCGGTACGCCAGCGACCGGCCAATGGCAGGAAAGGTCGCCTCAGGGCTGATCAGCCGTTCCTGGATCGTCGCATAACGCTGGGCGCGGGCAAGAATTGCAGGCCGCAGCGAAGCCCACGCCGTTGACCCCTTCTCGACCGCATCCAGAATATTCAACAACATAGGCTGGATTACGAAGCTGTTGTAGTAGTCCCAGTGGAAGTGCGGGCCGTCGCCGTACATGCCGTCGCCGACATACCACTGCTCATGCTGCTGCAGCGCGTAGTCGACGCGCATCCGGTCCCAGTCCTCGCCGATCGCGCAGAGGCAGGCCTCGATCATGGCTGAGAACAGCAGCCAGTTCGACCTCCCCGGCAGGATCGTCCTCGTCGCGAGCAGGGCTTTGACGAACCGCCGCTGCGTGGCCGGATCGAGTTCCTTATAGAGCTGAATCGGCGCGCGAACGACCGCAAGTGCAAGAAACGCCGTATCGACCAGCGACTGGCCGGTTGAGCCGAAGTTCAGATAATCAGGTGAGGCCGGGTCCGTGCCGTGCTGCATGCCTGCCCGGGCAAGCTCCCGGTAGCGGCCCTGCAAGGTTGCTTCAGCTCCCATAGTTCCAGCTAGCTCGAGCCACGGCGCAATCCCGCTCAGCAGCCGCCCGAAAGCTTCAAGGCCCGTCGACTGGCGGCGGGCAGCGAGATCGCCACCGGGAGCAATCTCGACCGGCATACGCGCATGAAGCTGCTGGCCGGCAATCGCCTCGAGGACCGGATTCGACACCCGCTGGAGCACCTGCAGCCAATAGGCCCGGTCCTCCGCCGCGATCTTTGAAGGTTCGGGCAGCCCATACGCAAGAGGACCAGCCGCCACTCCGGCAGCAGTGGTGAGTGCGGCTTTCAAAAGAGTACGGCGGGGGAGCGTTTGCTTTAAGGTCATCATCTGTCGTCCACAGCGACAGCGAACAGGGTACCCGATGAGATGCATCGCCTCATCGGGCTTCGCCTGGAGGTGCTAGACGACGGACAGGGTCACGTCGATATTGCCGCGGGTCGCATTCGAGTACGGGCAGACCTCGTGCGCCTCGTGAACCAACGCCTCGGCCTTCTCATGGTCGATGCCAGGAAGACTGACTTTGAGGTCGACGTCCACGCTAAAGCCCTTCGCTCCACCAACGCGCGGGCCGAAGGAGACGGACGAAGCGATCGACGCATCCGCCGGAAGCTGCATCTTCTGCGTGGAGGCCACATGCTTCAGCGCACCGATGAAGCAGGCCGCATAGCCGGCCGCAAAGAGCTGCTCCGGGTTGGTGCCCTCACCATTGCCGCCCATCGCCTTCGGGAGGTTCAGCTTCACATCGAGCTTGCCATCATCGGACTTTGCGATACCGTCACGGCCGCCGGTTGCGGTCGCATGAGCTGTATATACAACTTTATCAAGTGCCATAGACAATCCTCTTTCTGGTACTTGGAGTTGGATGCAGAGGGTGAAGCCGAAGACTCCGACCCTGCCCTACCCCTTGGTCTCGAGCGGCTTGCGAGCGAAGTAGTACAGGCTGAAGGCCAGGAGCGCGAACATGACAACGCTGATCCAGTCGTGATGGAACGGGTTGTGGTCCGAGAAGCGCGGGATCGACCGCTCTGTGGCAGCTTCGTAGAGCTTCACGCAGACTCCAAGCAGGCCGATAATGCCGCCGGCCGCGATCAGGCCCGAGGCATAGAGACTGCCCGGGCTAATCTCGCTCTCCGTATCGAGCACCGGCGTCACGCTGGTCGGAACCACCAAGCCGGTCTCCGGATCAATGACGTCGGGGTTGGTGCTGGCCGCGTGCTTCAGCATTGCGCGGTCGACCATCCAGCGCATCACGCCGCCGACAAAGATCGCCAGCGTCGTCCCGATCGAAAGATAGGCCCCGACCGCGAAGGTCAGGGAGCGGACGCCGAGGAGCTCCACGCCAATCACCAGGAAGACCCCCAGCAGCACCAGCGCCCAGGGGAGCTTCCGCGTCAGGATCCCGTTGACGACCGTGGCCATCAGGCGGCCCTGCGGCGCGGCGGCTTTCTCGCTGCCGATCCCCTGCACCCACTGAATCTCGATCTCGTGGGTCGCCGGATTGTAGAGATACTTGCCGTCCTCAAGCGTGGCCGATCCGATGGCGTTCAGCAGGATGAGCTGCCTAGTGTTTGACAGCTCTTCCTTCCCCTGCGCGTTGACCGCTTCGCCCGTTGTCTGGACCGGCGCGGCTCCTTTTTTGCGCGTCAGCGTGATGTGGTCGCGGGTGAACGCGCCGTTATTCTGCACGCCATCCGGCAGCGCGCTGAGCGAGAAGGCGATCGGCTTCGGCAGCCGCTGAAACTCCTCCAGCCCGGTGTTCATGGCGTTGAGGGTCGCACCGATCGAGAAGACGCTAATGATGACTCCGGCCATGACGGCCATCTGCTGCTTCCACGGCGTGGCTCCGACCAGGTAGCCGGTCTTGAGATCCTGTGCGGTGTCGCCTGCGTTTGAGGCCGCGACACAGACGATGCCGCCGATGGTGATGGCGAGCGCACCGAAGGCCGGGGCCGTCCAGCCGCGCACGAGGAAGATGGCGGAGGTCGCCATCAGGGTCGCGATCGTCATCCCCGAGATCGGGCTGGCGCTGCTGCCGACGATTCCAACGATGCGTGCGCTGACCGTAACGAAGAGGAAGCCGAAGACGACGACCAGCAGCGCCGCGGCAAAGTTGGCCAGCGGGCCGACCTGCGCGCCGGGGACGGGGTGGAACTGAAGAAAGAGGAACATCAGCGCAATCAGCAGCACCGACCCGCCAAGGACCACCGACATCGGCAGGTCACGCTGCGTCCGCGAGGGTTCGACGCGCGCAACACCCTTCTTGCTGCCGAGGGTCTTCATGCCGTCAGTCAAAGCTCCGAAGATGGTCGGAAGGGTACGGCAGAGGGTGATCAGACCGGCGGTCGCAACCGCTCCCGCTCCCATCGGACGAACATAGGTCTTCCAGAGATCGGAGGGGCTCATGTCCTTGATCAGGACCGTGCCGGGGTACAGCGGCGAGGCGAGATGCGCTCCGAAGAAGTAGATCGCCGGCATCAGGACGAGCCACGAGAAGACGCCACCGGCGAGCATGACGGCCGCAACGCGAATCCCGATGATGTAGCCGACGCCGAGATACTCCGGCGTGACGTCCGCACGGATGGCCGAGCCCTTCAGGATGTGCTGCGAGCCGTTGAGATCCGGCTCATAGTTCGGCGTGCTCGGCCAGAGGGCGAGGAGATTGTCGTTCTGGAAGAGCGTGTAGAGGGCTCCGAGTCCGAGGCCGAAAAAGACGCGCGAGGCAAAGCTGCCACCGCGCTCGCCGGCCATCAGGACGTCGGCGCAGGCCGTGCCCTCGGGATAGATGAGCGTGTCATGCTCTTCGACGATCAGCTGCCGCCGCAGCGGAATCATGAAGAGGACGCCGAGCCAGCCGCCGAAGAGAGCGAGGGCGAAGATACGTGTGCTCTCCAGATCAAACCCGAGGAAGATCAGCGCCGGCAGGGTAAAGATGACGCCGGCGGCGATCGACTGACCGGCGTTCCCTGTGGTCTGGACGATGTTGTTCTCGAGGATGCTGGCCCGGCCGAAGGCGCGCAGGATGGAGATCGAGAGAACGGAGATCGGGATGCTGGCGGCCACGGTGAGTCCGGCGCGAAGGCCGACGTAGACCGTAACGGCTCCGAAGAGCACGCCGAAGAAGGCGCCAAGGATGAGGGCGCGGACAGTAAACTCCGGTCGGGAGGCGGTGGCTGGGACAAACGGCTGGAAGGCCGGCTTCGAGATCGGGGGGGCTGCCA
>CAZZZQ010000021.1:0-15826 GCA_964658405.1 uncultured Sphingomonas sp. | reverse complement strand
TCGCAACATGAACCTTCTGGAATCGCCATACAGGATCGTCAAAAGATGATCTTTCCTTCGAACTGCATCTGACGTGGCGGGTAGGCGCCGTTGAGTTGTCCGAAGGAGCTCCCACTAGTCGCTGTTGTCCCCAGGGAGCTGTAGTTGGTATGGTTCAAAACGTTAAAGGCATCAGCCTGCACCTTCAGCTGGAGTCTTCCGTGGAGGCTGAAGAGCTTGGCCAGCGTGACGTCACCCTGCTCCAAACCGGGGAGTACTACACTCCCGACACCAGCGTTGCCGAACGCTCCAGCTGGGGGCGCTGCAAAGGCTGCAGGGTTCAGATATTGTGCGACGTGATTGGGAAGGACAAAGCGGTTGCCCTGGGCGTACTGGCTACCGCCCACGTACCTTGCCCTCCGGTTGCCAAGTCCCCCGACGGGGGAGTTGCCGGTAATGGTGTAATAGGCTCCAGTCTGAACGCGTACGACCGCACTGATCTGCACGCCGCCGACCGCCTCCCGAAGGAGAAGGCTTCGACCCGCAAAGGTGGGCAGCTGATAGACGACCGTGGCAATGAAGGCATGCCTGCGATCAATGCTGAGCTCGCCGTAGTTGTAGTTGAGGTCCTGCCAGTTCTCGAGCGTGGAGTTATTGCTGGACGAGTCTCCAAGAGATTTTCCGAATGTATAGCCGATGGTTGTAGTGACACTGCCACGGCGCTTTGTCAGGTAGATCTGGGCGGCGTTGTAGTTGCTGTTCGAATCGCTTCTGTTCTGATTGATCGCCCCGAAACCCCTGTATGGGTTGAAGTAGTTAGAGCTATAGGATGGATTGGCCGCAACCGAGGCGAGGCTCGGATAGTTTACGTTGGGCTGCCGCAAGAGGTGATGCCCGACGTTGCCAACGTAGGTCGTCTCCAGCAGAAAACCTCGTGGAAGCTCCTGCTGAACGCCAAGGCTGTACTGCTCAACGTAGGGATTCTTGAGGTTCGGATCGATTGCGGTCACCGTCCCCTGAAGGGCAGTATTGTTGGCTGCTCCGTTCGTAATATTGCCGAGGTTCGCGTAGTCATATTCGACGTTCTGGAGGAACGGCTGCAGGCTGACCTGGCTGAAGCCGACATTGCCTTCCGGGCGATAGTAGAAGATTCCGAAGCCGCCGCGGATAGAGGTCTTCTCCGAGGGGGAGTAAGCAAATCCGAGCCGTGGGCCAAAGGCTCCATTCATCGAGTAAAGGCCGCGTGGAGCACCGTCTGGAATCTGGGAGAATGCTGCGGTATTGACGTTAAGCACCCGCTGCTGCTGGTCGGCGGGAACGCCGTTCCCTGCGCGGACGAGGCCGTTATAAGGATTGCCAGTGCCGGGAATGACTTTTCCTGCCGTCGTGACCGTGATTGCACTCGCTGCGTTGTAGATCTGAGGGCTGAAGTTCGCGTAGTTATTTCCCTGGGTGTAGAGCGGCTGGATGTATTGCCAGCGAACTCCAAACTCAAGACTGAGAGTGCGCGTGGCCTTCCACGTGTCCTGGGCAAAGACCTCAGGTTGAGAGAAGCGGAAATGGCCGACAGGATCTGAACTGGCTTCGGTGTAGGAGCTGAAGTTTCCAAGCAGAGCGTCGGCGAGGGCATTGCCTGTGGAATTGATGCCGGTCCCTGCGAAGTTTGGTTGCCCGTTGTAGAACGGGCGGCCATTCTGATCGACACGATCGCGGATGTAGACGCCACCAAACTTGATGAGATGGTTTCCTTGGACAATAGAGACTGTATCTCCGGCTTGTATGTCAGTCGTCGGTGAATTCAGGGTGAAGTACGGACCTGAAAATGCGGAGAAGTTTGTGATGGTTGTGTAGGGAATCCCGTTCGGATATTCACCAGCGTTCGGAAAGAGCTTGGCGTATTGAAAGCCGTAGGTTCCTCGCTGCCAGGTCGTTCCGATCGGCGGAACATGTTGGGAGACGTAGCTGAAGTTGGCTGTAGCCTGGTTGATGATGTTCGGTCGAAAGTTGAACGTCTCAGAGAGCAGGTAGCTCTGCCCTGGACGATTACGCGCCGTGGGCGTGGTCGGAAGACCCCCTGGAGTGAAGGTTCCAAACGGATCTGTGACGGTATTGTGATCACTGATCCAGCGGCCGAAGATAAAGTTTCTTTCATTGATGTGATAGTCGAGACGGACAATCTCTTCGTGAAAGTCGAGTGGGTTGCCGGGTGTCACGGTGAGATTGTTGGTGGTGTTGGTCGCGTCGGTATAGCGCCCTGTTGTGTTGACGAGTGCGTAGACGTTCGCGATCGCTCTGCCGTCGGGCGTAATAAGCGCGGCGATGTTGTTGTTAGGGATAGGCGTGCTGGTCCCGGGGTAGACGAGTTGCACGGCCTTCCCGCCCGAAGCCAGACCGGCAAAGTTGCCAGCCAACTGGGCTGAACTGGGCGTGGTGAGTACAGTGGGAGTCTCCTGCTGGCGCAGGCGTTTCACCTCTTCACCCGCGAAGAAGAAGAGTCGACCTTTAAGAATTGGTCCACCGACACCTCCCCCGAAGTCGTTATAGATAAGGTGAGTCTTCGCGGCAGAGAAGAAGGGGCGAGCGTCGGTCAGGTTGTTCCGAAGATCCTCAAAGATCGTTCCATGAAACTGGTTCGTCCCGCTCTTGGTAACGATGTTGAAGGCGGGCCCCGAGGTGCGACCGAACTCCGCAGAGAAGTTAGAAGTTTCGATCTTTACCTCTTGGATAAAGTCTGGTCCAACGTTGTTGATCAGGCTGGCGTTACTTCCTGCAGCCTGGTTGTAAGCACCGTCGACAGTAAGGTTGGCAGAGTCTGCACGGTTGCCATTGATGACCTGGTTGGTCGAAGCGAGACTGGTCGTTACAGAAAAGATGTCGGGATTCGTAACGACTGCTCCAGGAATTAGAGTCATCAGCTGTGTATAGTTACGTCCATTCAGTGGAAGACCTTCCACCTGCCTGGTATCGATCACGTGTGCGAGCTCACCACTGGTCGTATTGAGCGCCTCGGCGCTGGTCGCCGATACGCTGATCACCTCCGAGGTTCCCCCCACTTGAAGGTGAAAGTCTGCGGTAAGATGAGCGTCCGCTGTAATCGTGATTCCAGACCGCTTCTCCCCCGAAAAGCCAGCCATTGCGACCGCAACGGTGTAGTCGCCGATGGGCAGGTTGGTAACCACGAAGAACCCGCTCGCGTCCGTTACGATGCGATGGATCGCCTGTGTGCCGATCTGTGTGATCGTGATGGACACGCCCGGGACGACAGCGCCGCCGGCATCCGTGATGGTCCCGGCGATCTGGCCGAAGGAGGTCTGTCCGTAGAGAGTAGAGGGGCGTAGGGTCGCGACACCGGGCATAAGAAGCACTGCGCAGGCGATCGTGTTTCGTATTTGTTTCAAGATCATGGCGCCTCCAGAGATCGGCAAAGTAAATTCCGCTTCGGCGGTCAAAGTCTTTGGCTACTTTCTAAGCAGGTTTCTAATTTCGCGGGTGATCCTACCGGTTGAATCGATAACCGTCAACAATTCGCGAAGATCTCCGAGTTATCCAGAAAATAAAGCTAATTTGGAATGCATTTGTCTTCATGTTCTGGCTGACGGTGTTATTGGCCAACCAGAAGAGTCCTGCTGCGGAGGGTGGCATGACCAGTTCGTCTCAAAAGCAGTCCTCCCGAAAGGACTCCCCGGAGAATGGCGAGGATGCCAAGGGACATGTCCTTTTGCTACAGGAGAAGCAATTTCGCGCCGACGAGAGTTATTTCGGGCTGCACAAAATCCCTGTCGCTTTGGACGATCGACAGGAGTACTGTGGTGGATTCAGACCAGGACGAATTTCTGGCGGCTGTTACGCGCGCACTTGTTTCTCACGGAAGCGGCGATACCGATTCAGCAGGGATGCGGGTCCCCGGGCACGGAGGTAGACAAGGTTTCCTTCGAAACGCTTTTCATCGACGATCGCTCCGCCTTCGAGGGCCGCCAGGATGGAGCCTTCGGACTGCGGAAGTCGAAAGGTGGATTCGATGAGGGGATCCGCTACCAGCGCAGCATCGATGGCGATGAGGAGTTGCGCAAGCCCGGTGTGCTGCAGTGAGGAGACGGGAATCGCCTCGCGATCGCTGGAGAGATGGGCGAGCTCATGCTGCGGGACGAGATCGATCTTGTTCAGCACCTGGATGACAGGTTTGGTAGAGACGACGCCAAGCTCGGCGAGAACCTTCTCGACCTGGGTCTTCTGTTCATCACGGATTGTGCTGGCAGCATCCTGAACATGCAGGAGAATTTCGGCTCTCTCAACCTCTTCGAGCGTAGCTCGGAAACTGGTCACGAGAGTGTGCGGAAGGTTACGGATGAAGCCGACCGTATCGGAGAGCAGGATCTTTCGACGCGACGGAAGCTGAAGCTGCCGAAGCTTGGGATCGAGTGTCGCAAACATGCGGGCCGATTCGAGCACGCCGGCCTCTGTAAGGGCGTTGAACAGGGTGCTTTTACCGGCATTGGTGTATCCGACGAGTGCGACAACGGGAACGGGAACTGCCTCACGTCGCTGTCGCTGCTGATGGCGGATGCGGCGAACGGCATCAAGCTGGGTCTTGATCTGGTCGATGCGCAGGTTGATCTTTCGACGATCCGTCTCGAGTTGGGTCTCACCCGGTCCACGGGTTCCAATGCCGCCACCCAGCTGCGACATGGCTCGGCCGCGTCCGGCAAGGCGTGGCAGCTGATATTCAAGCTGTGCCAGTTCGACCTGCAACTGTCCCTCGCGAGTCTTTGCGTGACGAGCAAAGATATCCAGGATGAGTTGTGAGCGGTCGATGACGTGGCAGGGAAGGCGAGCCTCAATGTTGCGCAGCTGCGAAGGTGTGAGGTCATGATCGAAGAGAACAAGCGATGCATTGGAGCTGGTCACCACCGCGACGATCTCATCGAGCTTGCCCTGCCCGACGAGGCTGGATGGATCGGGCTTCTGGCGACGCTGCACGAGGGTCGCGGCGATGGTTGCACCAGCTGATCGAGCAAGCTCTTCGAACTCTGCACGGCCGGCGTCGAAGTCAAGCGTCGAGTCCGCCTGTTCCGGCAGGAGATCCTCTTCTCCCGCTACAACCGCGGCGGCGGTGCGTGCAAGCCGAGCGGCGGCAGTCAACTGTTTCCGCTTGCGCAGCTCGCCGGTGAACTCAACCACGACGATGACAGCGAGCTCCTGTTGTGTCTGCGAGGTGCGGAGCTCGCGGGCGAGAAGGGCCGCATCCTGAGCTTCACTGGCCTCGACGAGGCTGCGACGGACTGTCTTTCCGCGATTGCGACGTGATTGTGATTCGTCCTGGGTGGCCTCGGCTGAGGCTTTCTTGCTCGTCAAAGTGATCTCAATTCAGGGTGGCTTCTTCATCCACCCTTTTCATGATACTGAATGACCGCAAGCGGAATCTATTTGATATGGTCCGCGGTTCGAGCAGTGTTTGTGAGATCCATCGTGCCTGTAGAAGGCCGCGCCGCGCCGCGCCGCCTGGGTGCTGGTGAAGTGCAGTGGCTGGATGAGATGATGGAATGAGCGGTATCTGGAGGATAAGACTCATGAAGCAACGGCAACCGAGACCTAGGGAGTTCAGGCAGGCGATCCTGATCTTCGCAGCACTTGGTGTGCTGATAGGAGTGACCGATAGCGAAGAGATGCTGCGTGCACAGCCGGCACCTCAGTCAATCAATGTGGAGGCCCGGGGCAATGAGATTATCGCTCACCTCAACGCCATGATTCGCCTCTACCGCGCCTCTGCTGCCCCGGTCCAAAAAGCTGGCGAGCCGAACGACGTTATCTATCGCGACCAGGCTGTTGCGCTCTCCGCTCAGGCGGCCAACCTGGCGTTTGAGTTTGCAAAAGCCGAGTCGACACTCCTGGCGCAGTACCAGAGCGAGCAGGCACCTAGCTCCGATGCAGGGTCGTCTGGTGAGCAGCGGCTGCAGGCAGCCAAGCTTCATATAGCGCAGCAACTGGCGGCTCTGAAGGCGCGTGAAGCAGACCTTGATCGAGAGATTGCAAAGGCTCGGCCGAAAGAGATTGATGCTCTGCAATCCCAGCGGAAGGAGGTTGAAAGTGCCCTCGATCTGAACCACGCTACCAGCGACGCCGTTCAGAAGATTCTGAGTATCACCGAAGCACAGAGCGCGAGTGGTTTCAGCGGTGACATCGACCACCTGCAGCGTTCGGTTCCTGAGCTGGACAGTAAAACCAAGATCGTCGCGCCGCAGTTGACCACGCTGGATGAAGCACGTTCCTCCGGTGTAAGCAGTCAGGCAGGGGTGCTGATTCAGCTGCTTGAAACGAAGCATGCGCTGGACCTGCTGATTCAAAGAAACAACCAGGCTCACGCCCAGGCCCAGGGCTTGCAGGCTCCGATTGCAGCGATTCTTCAGACTCTGATCAAGCAGGGGCGCCAGCTTACCCAGGCAGCGATCGCTGTGCCCCCTGCCGGCACCGTGCCGTCGCCACAGGCCGCACCTGCTAGCCCAGCCAGCGGAGATGCAACCACTCTCGAGACGGTGACAAAGTCGTTCAAGGCAGTATCGACGAACATCGTCCCTTTAAGCCAGGAACTCATCGTCCTCGAACAGAACGACGCGAACCTCAAAGCCTGGCAGACGGCCGTCGATCGAGAGTACGACAGTGTTCTTCAGACATTGCTCCTGCGTCTTCTCGTGATCGCCACTGCCTTGCTGCTGATCTTCGGTGTTGGGGAGGTATGGCGGCGGGCGACCAACAAATACATTCGTGACATTCGCCGGCGGAGGCAAATCCTCATCGTCAGGCGAACCGTAGTCGGCCTGTTGTCGGGACTGGTCCTGGTGTTCGGTTTTGTGACACAGTTCAACTCGCTGGCAACCTTCGCCGGATTCATTACTGCCGGTATCGCGGTCGGCCTCCAGACGATTCTTCTCTCAGTCGCAGCATATTTTTTCATCATCGGAAAATATGGTGTGAAGGTCGGTGATCGGGTTACGGTCGCGGGCGTGACCGGCGACGTTATCGACGTCGGGTTGGTGCGTTTCTACATGATGGAGTTGGCGGGGCAGGGTACGGATCTTAATCCTACGGGGCGGGTGGTCGTCTTCTCTAACGCTGTCTTGTTTCAAGCTGGAACTCCGCTCTACAAACAGCTTCCGGGCACTGAGTATGCCTGGCATGAATTGATCGTGAAACTGTCCCAAACCGCCAACTATAAGGCTGCGATCGACGCGATCCTGAAATTGGTCGATTCTATCTACGAGCAGTATCGAGCTTCGATTGAAGAGCAACACCAGGCCGTGGAGCGTTCACTGCAAGCGTCGATGGAGTCACCCACCATTCACTCCCGTGTTCAGTTCGCGGATGGCGGCCTGCAGCTCCTGGTGCGGTTTCCAGTTGAGATGCAGGAGAGATCTCGCGTGACGGAGCAGCTTACCAAGGAGTTTCTCGGCTTGATGCAGGACGAGCCCGGAATGAAGGACGCGATCACCGCAGTTCCTGTCATCCAAGCTTCGGTGAAAGGCTAGTAGCCTGCCTGATTTGTAAGTGCTTCGCTATCGCTGTAACTACAACATCCCGTGAGGTGGAGTGCCAGACGTAGAACAGGGCACTCCACGGGATCGTCTGGACCTGTAGAGGTAACACTTAGAACTTCGCGATCAGGGATACTCCTCCAACGAGGAGAATGCCACCCAGCGCCCGCCAGATATTCATCGGATGGGGTTCCATCCGGAACCATCCGAAGTGATCGATGACGAGTGAGGCGATCAAAGACGCGGTCACCGTGAATCCCATAAACGGGCCGGCACCAACCTTGTTCACGAAGGACAGGCCAGCATAAACCTGGACGGCACCGACCAGGCCACCCACGACGGCCCACCAGGGCATCGCCGCCAGATCCTTCGTAGTCGGAAGCGGGCTGGGCATGATCAGAAAGAGCGATGTAAAGAAGAAAGTGATCAATGCAAACGATACGGCGGACGCCAGCCAAGCGTTGTGCATTGATTTATTCAACTGCCCGTTCATCGCCGCACCACAGGCCTGCAGAGCGCCGCCAAGAATAATAAAAGGGATGATCCATCCAGCGTTCATTGTCTCTCCTGTAAGTTCAAGTTAGTGAGTAGGGAAGATCATCTGCATCAGGATCGCTCCGCCAAGCGAGCAGATCAGGGCTACCGGCATCGCGATGACTCCGACCTTGAGGAAGCGCCAGAAGCTCACATCAAGCTTCTCCTTCCGCAATGCCATGAGCCAGAGAATCGTCGCGAGCGATCCGGTGATCGAGAGGTTCGGCCCAAGGTCGACTCCAATCAGAACGGCGTTCGCGATCAGGCCCTTTGCGTGCGCTGCATGTAACGTGCCTCCTGCGATGAGCCCGAGCGGCAGATTGTTGACGAGATTGTTGGCGATGGCCACTGCGAACCCTGTGACAACTGCCCCGGCGGCAGGTGCAAGGTGCTGTGCCCACGCAAGCCAGCGCTGCGTAAGGTTGAGCAGGCCGATACTTTCTACTGCATCGACCATGACGAAGAGTCCGGCGACCAGCACAAGGGTGCCCCAGCTGATCTCCTTCGCAAGCTTCAACGGATTGCTCCGCGACTTGATCGAAACAATGGCGGTGATCAGGAGCGACGCGAGGCAGGCCGGTAGTCCAAGATCCATCTTGAGCGCGGATGCAGTGAGCAGCACTGCGACGATGAAGACGAGGCCGCCGAGAACCAGTTTTCCCTCTGTCTTGAGGGGCTTATCTTCGACCTCGCATTCGATCGAGTCTTGCAGGTCGTCTCGAAACAGTATCCGCATTACGATATAGGTCGAGACGATTGAAAGGACCGAGGGAACTCCGAAGGCGAGAAGCCACTGACCAAGTGGTGGCATACCTTGATGAAAGACCACAAGATTGGCAGGGTTTGAGATTGGCAGGACAAACGAAGCGGCGTTCGCTATCAGCGCGCACGTAAACAGATGCGGCAACGGCTCAACCTTCGCCTTGCGCACTGCGGCCAGGATAGCCGGGGTCAGGACGACCGCCGTGGCATCATTTGACATGCAGATGGTTACAACTGTTCCGATTGCATAGATGAGCGTGAAGAGGCGCGTTGCCGACTTGTTCGCCTTACGGATCGCTAATGAAGAAAGCCAATCAAAGACTCCGTTGTCCCTGGCCAGTTCGGAGAGCAACATCATGCCAATGAGGAATAGATAAACGTCTGAGCCTTCGGCAACTGCTTTTCCAGCGAGCGATAAGGGAACGAGGCGCAGTATAACCAGCAGGAGCGCGCCGCCGCCAACCCAGTAGACTTCGGGAATGTTGCGTGGCCGCACGAGCATCAACACGATGCTGATCGCCACGATCAGGGGGAGAATAATATGAGCCAGGTCTGGTGAGATCATTACCACTTTCTTCCGTTCTTATTAGGTCCCAGTTGGGTCCCCATCAGGCCATGTTCCGCCCATGTGTCAAGTGCATTATCGAGATCTCGCGGCTTCCTCTCGGACTTTGCGGCGACGTCGCCGATTTCAATCTGAATCGCATCTTCTGTCTCCGCGCCATTTACGTCGACTCCGCTTACCTCTAATTCATAGAGTCCAGGTTCAACCTTTCCGAGCTTCAACGTTGCCTGCCAGACATTGCTTTCAGGAATGCACTCCATCTCTGAATTGAGTCCAGCCACACACGCGTGCACCGTCGCCATCGGACAGACACTCCAGATCTTGGCACGAACCACCAGAGTTTCTGCGTCGGACTTCAGACCTTCAGCCTTGTCTGTGCGCAGTCTTACATCACCCGGGGCTGTGATGATGGTTGCAGGCAGCGAACCGAGCTCGAGGAACTTCCAGCTCACATGTTCCCCGTCGAGATTCGTCACAGAAAATCCAACGAGCCCCTCTTCGATCTGCCCCGTTGATCGGGTCGCAGAGTAGAGAGTCTGCCCGTCGTTTGAGAGCTCGTTGTAATGGGTGTGACCCATATCGACGACGCGCACCCCATATTGGCGGATGAGCTCGATCAGACGTTCTCCGCCCGCCTTGAGTTCGCTGGGATAGCAATGAAGTAGAACAACGATTGCCAGATGTTCGGAGCTCGCATGGCGCAATTCGTCTTCGCACCACTCGAGTTGGTCCGGCAGAATTGTGAACGATCCGGGGTCAGCGATGTCGAAGGCATTCAGAGCCAGGAAGCACGTTCTTCCAACGCGGAAGCTGTAATACGTCTTATCAGCCATCATGTTCAGGAAGTTCACAAAACTTTTTTCATGGACGTCATGATCGCCGACGATGGCGCACCAGGGCACCTGTAGTTCGTCGAGCGTTCTGCGGACGACGGCATAGGACTCGTGCCTCCCGTCGTCTGCGATGTCACCTGGCAAAAAGACAAAGCTAAGTGTGTCCTTGAATACAGCATTAATCTCGTCCACAATCGCTCGAAGATCATGGTGGTTCTGTACGGACTCGGTCGTCATGTGCAGATCCCCAATATGCAGCCAGGAGATGACTGCTGCCTTATCGGGCGTGCCGGGGGTGAAGAGGGGAGCAGATAGGCCAGAACTCATGCTGGGGTCTCCTGATGAATGTTTGAATGTGTGTCGTCCGGGCCAGCTTCTTTGTGCAGCGTCTCGGGAAAGGCAAATAAAAGTAAAAAGAAGGCAATCGCGGCTACGGAGCCCAAGGCGAGGAAGGAAGGTTTGAAGTTTCCGTGCTCGATGAGTCGGCCGCCGAGGGTCGTACTGAGAGCTGCTCCCATCCCGACCGCTGTGGCGAGTGCGCCCTGCAGCAGATTGAAGCGTCCCGAGCCTCGTGTCCGATCTGCAATCACAAGGATAGACACGACACCGAAGACTGTGTTCGCCACGCCATCCAGAATCTGCACGGCAATCAGACCACCCTCGTGGTGAACCAAGGTGTAAAGCACCGCACGCATGGGCAGAACACCGAAGGCGAGAAGCAGCAGAGGCTTGCGTCCCCTCGTCTTTGCCAGCTTTCCAACAGAGGACGCGGTGAGCATAATGACCACCTGGGTGACAATGATGCAGGCGGACATGAACGGAGCTGCATTTGCGGCCGATCCCTTTGCAAGCATCTCTCCAAGCTCCGGGAGCATTGCCGCATTGGCCAGGTGGAAGAGGAAGGCGCATGTCATAAATACGAGCAGAACCTTATCCCCGATGAGGGCTTTGAAGAAAGATTCACTCGACTGGCTCTTTTCCTGTGCCTGATCGCCGCTACCGCGCGCAAGGTCTTTGTCGATGTCGCCCGGCCGGATCAAAAGGACGGAGGCGATGGTAGGGAGAGTCAGCGCGGCCGCTGTGAGGAAGATCGCCCGCGTCCCAAAGAGGTGGCTTACTCCCGCCATCAGGAGCGCGCATGCAACGTTTCCTGCAGCGTTGAAGGATTGGTTCCTTCCAAACTGCCGGTCAAAGAGCTTGACTCCAACCATTCCCATCGTGATCGCGGCGAGCGTCGGCGCGAGGAACGGGGCCGCGCCACCGATGAGTACCTGCGACGTGTAGACGGCCCAGGGCTTCGACGTTGTGAAGAGGAGAATCGCTCCGCAAGCCAGCACGACCGTCCCGATCAGCAGGATCAGGCGCTTCGCCTGAATGCGATCAACGAGCGCACCCGCCGGAGTCTGCAGTAAGACTGTAATGACCCCGCCAACCGTCAGCGCGACACCAACCCGCCCCGGCTCCCATCCGACGCCTGCAAGGAATGCGGCGAGAAAGGGACCGAGGCCAGTCTGCACATCAGCGAGAAAGAAGTTGGTCGCTTCCAGCGCGTGACGGCTGTGTTTTTTGTCGGTTGATAGATCGATGCTCATCGTGGACTTTCCTGTACGCAACCCTGCTCACAGGGCCAATAAACACGGTCTTGCAAGACTGCACATCACTTATGCTTTGAGTTGGAGAACGGATTCAGCCGTTTTCAGTTCCTTCACCTCATGGTGTGCGACATGGGCGAGTGCCTCCGCTCCACGTGCCAGTTCCAGAGCTTTGCGAAAGGCCGAGGAGTCGAAGGCAGTGTGCGCCCGCGTGACAGTAGATTTATAGATCTCTGCAGTCCCTGCGAGTCGCGTGTGATCGCGAGTCCAGTGCTCATCAGCCTTGTCGATCAAATGAGTAAACTCGTTTGAGATGACATCTCTGAGTGCCTCATCAACCGTGGGATCCGTCTTCGACGAATTGAGTGCTGCAAAGCTCAGGTGCTCGGCGCAGCGCAGCAGATCGGCGGCCTCCTTCCTCCGTCCGGCTGCAAGCTGCTGCTGGGCCAGGTCGAGCAATGTTCCCACCTCCCTCGCACCGCCGATTCCTGCAAATTCAGTCAGGATTTGAACTCTTCCTAGATGCTCGTAGGCGCGCCTCAAATCCTTCGGGCTGTGGTCTTCCGAGTGGGCATGTTTAGCGGTCTTCTTAGCTGCTTTCTTTGCGGGAATCATGACTGTCCTTCTCTTCGTCTGATGCAGCGGGAGTTGTAGCTCTGGGTGACTGTCCGAGTCACCCAGAGCAGGTTTTACTTGGAGGGTGGTGCGGGGGCATCGCCCGGAGCGGGAGCGTCGTTGGGAGTGCGAGCCCCGACGGGCGCCGGCAGTGCGATGCCGGATGGAGGTTGAGGCGCACCCTGTGCAACAGGCGGTGGAGGTGCTGGTCGCCCTCGTTCTTCGCGTCCGCAAGGCGGTGGCGGCGGGGGCCCGCCAGCTACGAGTGCCGGTCCGCGACGGCCCGCGCGAGGTCCGGCGTCCGGTACTGGAGGGCCTTCCGCGCCGGGGTGCACCGGCCGCCCGTCTGCTTGAGGGCCGGGGGCAGGAGGAGTTCTCGCGGTAAAGTTCTGCTGATTGAGGGTTACAACCTGAGCCGAGAGCGTAGCCTGACCGTTGATGTTTGAGCGGCTCCCGACAATTCGGATCTTCGTCCCTTGATGCACCTGGGAGCTGAACCCCGGGCCAAAGTCCGGTCCCAGAGCGACGACCGTTCCATTTGAAAGATAAAGGCTTTGAACCTGACCGTCCGGACTTGCGCTAAAGGCACGGATCCTCGACGTCTCTGTGACGCTCGGGCCAGGGGGCACTGCTTGACCCGGTCCGCGTGCAGAGGTAATGGATGGCGGTGAGATGGGCCCCTGGGCGAATCCGACGGAGGAGACGAGAAAGAGTGCAGCCGATGCTAGATGCTTCATTTGTGTTCACCTCTGGTTGGAGCTAAAGCATCTGGTCTGCCAAAGTCTATTTCCTTCTAAATTGCTCATAATGTTGAAGATGAGGGAATTCTTTGTCGAGGTTGTGTCGAGGCGGTGTGTCATTTACACACAAGACCTGAGTGATAAGCGAACACCGGCTCGTCTGACAGAGAGACCGATTCACTCGCAACGCAAACGACAACCGGCTTCCTGTCTAGAATCAGGAATGGCATGCGACGTGCAGAACGTTCTAGGATGACTACTCTTTCGTCTGGGAGCAATTTAACGCAATGAAAGGGATCGCCTGGCGCAGCCTCCGAACGCGGATCATTCTGCTTGCAATCGTCACGTGTGTCTTCCTGGCGATCGCCGCTGCCAGCTTTTACAGCTTTCTCCGGAGTAGCCACAGTAAGACCGTACGTGCAACGAGCCGTCATCTGGAACGAGTAGCCGACACACTCGCACAGACCTACGTCAATCAGGCACAAGCAGGGCACTCACTTCAGGACGTACATGCCGGGCCCCGCCCGCATCCTGTCCCACCACCTCGGCAGATCGGCCCTCCGGAGGTTCTTCGTCCGCCCGCTCATCTGCCACCTACACCGCCACCTCCTCCTCCTCCCGACCCTCTTGCCCAGCTTACGGCCGGTGTACTGCAACGAGAGGATGGGATTGAGGGCGGATTCTTAGCAGGTGACGGACCTCTGGTCGGCTATGCATTTCCCACTCATGAAGGTCCCGGAACGCAGAAAGAGATGCCCCAGCGGGAGCGTCCGACCATCGATCGTCTCGCCCATGACGCTGCGGCAAGCAATCGTCTACAGACCTTTACCTTTGAAGGGCAGCATGATGTTGTGCTCTTCGTAGCGAAGCCTGTGCGTGAGAAGCCGAACGGATCTACGCAGTCGATCGTGACCGGGGCGGTCTGGCTGATGCAGCGCCTCCCGGAGGTCAATAGCGGGCGTGCTCGAGAGCTTCTGTTTGCAAGCCTTGGCTTCTCTGCCGCTGCAATCATCACCGCGCTGCTGGCTTTCGTCGTGACCTTCGAGATCAGCGGCGGCGTCAATGCTGTCATGCGCCGGCTTGGTCTTCTGGAGCGGGAGCTCGCACCTCATGCCGAGGGCAAGAGTCGCCTGCAGCTCGCGGAGTTTGAAGAGGTTCTCGGCGGGATCGACGCGCTTGCTCTCTCGCTTAAAAATCGGATCGAAAACGAGCGTCTGCTTGAGGCTGAACTTCGCCATCGTGAACGGCTTTCGTCGCTGGGGCAGTTTGCGGCCGGTATCGCTCACGAACTGCGTAATCCGCTCGCAACGATCCGGCTGAGGGCACAGATGTCACAGCATGGCTCAGGGCAGGGAAGTGTTGGTCATAACAGCACGATCATCCTGGAGGAGGTCGATCGGCTCGACATGATGATCAGCCGACTCCTTTACTTCTCACGTCCGATCAAGCTCGATCTGCAGGCACTCGATCTCAACGACCTCCTGGACTCGGCGGTTCAATCGTGGAGGGAGCGCCCCTCCGCTGCCGGCGTTGTGATCACCTTCGAGCGCGGGCCTTCGGTCATAGTCTCCGTCGACCGCAACCGGCTGCTGCAGGTGCTTCACAACCTGATCGAGAACGCCGTCCAATCGGCCTCACTTACAGTGAGCGGCTCGGTAGTCCTCAGCGTGGCCATCGACCTCCGCGATCTACTGATTCGCATTGAGGATAATGGCCCGGGATTTTCAGATAAGTCGCTCCGCCATGCGCTCGATCCGTTCTTCACAACCAGGGAGACCGGGACAGGACTTGGACTCTCCATCGCCTTCGAGCTTGTACAGGCGCATGGTGGTGACCTTGAACTCGCTAACAATCCCAGCGGGGGTGCTCTTGTGATTGTGCACCTGCCACAGCCGCATCGTACCGTCGAGGCTTCGTCATGACCGAGACTCTGAAGCAGCACCTTCTCGTGGTGGACGACGACCGTAACTTTCGCGAGACACTGCGCGAGCTCCTCGAAGGCAACGGCTACAGCGTTCGATCGGCCGCAAACTGCCGTGAGGCTCTCGCCCTGCTTCAGGATGCACCAGCGGACCTTACACTTTGCGATTGGAAGATGCCGGAGTCTGGCGGAGAATATTTTCTTGAGTCGCTCGCCCATGAGCATAGCGCCGGCGCAATGCCGGTTCTCATCATGACCGCACACGGCACCGGACCCAACGCCATACAAGCGATGCAGCTCGGCGCATATGACTTCATCATCAAGCCGCTCGATATGATGAAGACGCTCGAGACCATTCGTCGGGCGTTGCGGCACGTAGAATTGCAACGCGAGGTTGACGAGCTTCGTGAGCAGCGCTTTGCCGACACACTCCGCGATCCTGCTGAGATGCCAAGGCCGGCCCATTCTTTGATCGGCGGCTCCCCCGCCTGGATCGAGGTGTTTAAGGGTATCGGCAAGGTCGCTCGCACGGATCTCGGTGTTCTCCTGCTCGGCGAATCGGGAACTGGAAAAGAGGTCGTTGCGCGCGCCATTCACGAGAGCAGCCAACGCACGAGCAAGCCTTTCATCATCGTCAACTGCGCTGCATTGCCCGCGGACCTGCTTGAGTCGGAGTTGTTCGGCCACGAACGTGGCTCCTTTACCAGCGCCGTCAGTCAGAAAACGGGGAAGTTCGAAGCAGCGCAGGGAGGAACGGTC
>CAZZZQ010000020.1:672-15910 GCA_964658405.1 uncultured Sphingomonas sp. | reverse complement strand
GAGACGTTCGAGGAAGTCGTCGTCTTGCAAAGGAGCCTGAAAACGGAAGGCTCTGTCCGCTCGGTCTTGCTGGAGTGCGCCGGAGCGTTTTCACCGCGCTTGGAAGACCGGAGCGTAGACGGGATCTTTATTTGCGCCGTGGATGTTGCCGGTACTGAGGGATTGTTTGGCCCTCCGCAACTCCTATCGAAACTGATACGGCAACGCATTCGTTCTGTGGGTGTCGTGGCTTCCGTAACCGTGAGCGCGAATCTAAACACGGCCGTCTGTCTCGCGAGAGGGCTGAGGAATGGAGTCGCGGTTCATGTCGTACCTCGCGGAGATGAGGCGCGTGCGCTCGCGGCGCTGCCAGTCTCAGTGCTGGACATCACTGCATCACAAGCGGAGACATTCAGTGTGTGGGGTATCCGCAATGTTGCTGCACTGGCTGCTCTGCCTGAGAAGTCCTTGATCGCTCGTTTAGGGCAAGATGCCAAGAGACTTGTTCAACTGGCGAATGGCACACGTCCTCATCTGTTCCAGCCCATTGATATTCCATTCGTGCTGGAAGAGCACATCGAACTCGACTTTCTTTTGGATGATCTTGAGTCTTTGCTATTCGGTCTTTCGACGATGCTGGAACAGTTGATCGTTCGCGCAAAGTCACGTGTTCTCGCGTTGGCATCCGTAACAATTACGCTTCGCTTGGAAGGGGGCGGCTCACACGAACGTAAAGTGAATCCGCGTGTTCCGACGAACGAAAAGCAGCTATGGCTCAAACTCCTGCACCTTGATCTTGAAGGCCATCCGCCGCCGTCTTCGATCCTTGGCGTCCATCTCTTCGCTGAGCCCGGTGCTATCAGCAAAGTTCAACTCGGGCTTTTTTCTCCGCAGCTACCGGAACCCGGAAAGCTAGATATCGCACTCGCACGCATCACGGCCATTGTCGGCGAGGGCAACGTCGGTCAAGCGGTGCTTGAGGACACCCACAGAGCGGGCGACTTCCACATTGAGCCATTCTCGATCACGACGGCTGAGCCTCCAACTTCTGAGAGCCCCTCGCCGTTGTGCCTTCGAGTTCTCCGGCCTGCTGAACGAACGAGAGTCGATGTTCTTCGCGGCCTTCCGCAGCAAGTCTACTTCCGCTCACGTTGCTACTTCGTGCAGGAAGCCTATGGGCCTTGGCTAAGTGGCGGCGATTGGTGGAACGAAGCGATATGGGGAAACGAACAATGGGATGTCATAGGCAGAGCCAGCGATAGCGCCATGCTGGTTTGCAGGCTGGCACGAGACTTCATTCAGAACGACTGGCGCGTAGCGGGGCTCTATGACTAACCGCTACGTCGAACTTCACGCCAACAGTGCTTTTTCCTTCCTGGAAGGCGGTTCGCAACCGGAGGCTCTGGCTGAGAGAGCCTTCGCGTTGGAGATGCCAGCATTGGCGCTCATGGATCGCAACGGCTTCTACGGTTCCGCGCGATTCCACAAAATTGCGGAAGAGAACGGAATCAAAGCGCATGTTGGAGCTGAGGTGTCCGTCACAGGATTAGGCAATCGTCTCACCCCTCCAATCTGGACGCCACATCAGCATCTTGCCGAGCCAACACGTCTCGCTCTCTTGTGCGAGACGAGAGAGGGATATCAGAACCTCTGCCAGCTCATTACGCGGTTCAAGATGCGCGAGACCACCAAGCAGGAAGGTTCGGCAAAGCTGACCGACCTTCCTGAATACAGCAAAGGTTTGGTCTGCCTCACTGGAGGCGACGAGGGTCCGCTTGCTGCCGCTCTGATGGCCGGAGGAGAAGCTGCAGGCCGTCAGACGGTCGAAAGGCTGGTTGGCATTTTCGGGGCGAGCAATGTGTACGTCGAAGTTCAGCGACATCGTGAGAGAGCGCAGGAGTGGCGCAACCAAGCTGCGCTGCGTATCGCTGGATCACTTCGCTTGCCAGTCTTGGCAACGAACGGCGTGCGTTACGCGACAAAGTATGACCGCGAGATTGCAGACCTTTTCACGGCGATACGGCATCATACGCGGCTCGACCACGCGGGACGATTGCTGGCACTGAACAATCAAAGGCACCTCCGCCCAGCTGACCGGATTGCGGCTCTCTTCCGCGACATTCCGGGTGCCGTTGAAAACACGGTTGAACTCTCGTCTCGCCTGGACTTCCAACTGTCCGCCCTCGGCTATGAGTTTCCGCGTTATCCGGTACCCGATGGCGAAACGATGGACAGCTTTCTTGAGAAGCGCGTAGCCGAAGGCGTCACCCGGCGCTACGGACCGAAGCGAGATGCTGGGCTTCTCGAACGTGCGAAGAAACAGGTGGCGCACGAACCCAAGTTGATTGAGAAACTCGGCTTCGCCGGATACTTCCTCATCGTCTGGGACATCGTTGAATACTGCAAGAAACACGGGATTTTGATTCAAGGCCGAGGCAGTGCTGCGAACTCGGCCGTTTGCTACGCGCTGGAGATTACGGCGATTGACCCGGTCGGCATGGAACTGCTCTTCGAGCGTTTCTTATCCGAGAGCCGCGGCGAATGGCCCGACATTGATCTCGATCTTCCATCTGAAGAATTGCGCGAGCAAGCCATTCAGTACGTATATGAGCGTTACGGTCAACTGGGTGCGGCTATGACAGCGAATGTCATTACGTATCGCGGAAAGTCTGCCGCGCGAGAGGTTGGCAAGGCTTTGGGTTTCGATCCCGAATCTCTCCAACGCTTGTCCGGGCTGGTCGCTAATTATGAGTGGAAAGGCCCGAATGACACGATGGCGCGTTCGTTTCAGAACGCGGGCTTCGATGTCGAACATCCGCGCATAGCAAAGTACCTCGAACTCTGTATGCGTGTGCAGGACTTCCCGCGACATCTCGGGCAGCACTCGGGCGGAATGGTGATCTGCCAAGGACAACTCGATAGAGTTGTCCCGCTCGAAAGGTCTTCCATGCCTGGGAGGACCGTAGTGCAGTGGGACAAGGAAGATTGCGCGAACCTCGGCATCATCAAAGTGGATCTTCTCGGTCTCGGCATGATGGCTGTACTTAAAGATTGCCTATCTCTCGTGCCAGAGCATCACGGAGAACAACTCGATCTCGCCCAACTCCCCGAAGACGAGGAAGTCTATCGGACGTTGCAACGCGCCGACACCATCGGAATGTTCCAAGTTGAGAGCCGAGCGCAGATGTCGTCTCTGCCTCGCAATCGGCCTGAGAAGTTCTACGATCTGGTCGTACAGGTCGCCATCATTCGTCCTGGACCAATCGTCGGCAAGATGATGCACCCCTATATGCGGCGTCGGCAGAGACAAGAGGAAGTGACGTATCCGCATCCCTCTCTCGAATCAACACTGAAACGGACGCTAGGAGTACCACTCTTTCAAGAGCAACTCTTGCGCATGGCAATGGTCGTTGCAAACTTCACCGGCTCCGAAGCGGAAGAGCTTCGTCGTGCCGTTGGAATGCGTCGCTCCTGGGAGCGAATGAAGAATCTCGAAGGCCGTCTCAAAGCCGGCATGACTGCGAACGGACTGGATACTGAAACGCAAGAGACGATCATCCAGAACATCAGCTCGTTCGCGCTCTATGGATTTCCCGAAAGTCATGCCGCCAGCTTTGCGCTCATTGCTTATGCCTCGGCGTACATCAAAGTGAAGTATCTCGCCGCCTTCACCTGCGCGATGATGAACAACCAGCCGATGGGCTTTTACAGCCCATCCGTCATCATCGAAGATGCTCGAAGGCACGGATTACGGGTGAAGCCCATTGATATTCAGGTGTCGGACTGGCCCTGCACTATCGAGCACGAGGACGACGAATCTTTGTCGTTGCGGCTTGGACTTGGCTACGTGCGAGGCCTAAGAAGCCAATGCGCAGAGGCGGTTGTCAGAGCACGGTCTATGGGTCTATTCAAGTCTGTCGATGACCTGGTGATCCGGGCTCCTCAGTTGAATCGAAAAGAGCTAGCACTCTTGGCGAACGTGGGAGCTTTGAATAGTCTTGACGGTGTCCAGCATCGACGGGATGCGCTTTGGCAAATAGAGCGCGCCGGCAAGCCGGAAGGTCCGCTGCTTATGCAGCAGAGCGAATTGCTCCTTGAAGAGGATTCAGAGATATCGCTCCAACCGATGTCCGCCGAAGAGAGACTTGTCGCGGACTACGCGGTAAGCAGCGTCACAACAGGGCCTCATCCTATGTCTTTCCGTCGTGCGGAGCTAAGTCGTCGCGGCTATCTGCGGGCTGCCGACCTTGCGCAGCGGCCTCACGGTTCCTATGTGAGAACTGCGGGCCTTGCGATAGTCAAACAACGTCCCGGCACCGCATCCGGCGTTGTCTTCCTCTCAGTGGCGGATGAAACGGGCGTCTTCAATGTCTTCGTGGCTCCGGATTTCTTCGAAAAGAACAGACGGCTCATCACGACAGCGAAGTTCCTCGCCGTAGAGGGGCCTTTACAAAAAGAAGGGCCGATCATTCATGTGATGGCGAAGTCATTCAAAGAACTTTCAGTCGAGAGCCAAGCTGGCAGATTACAGGTGACGTCTCATGACTTCCACTAACAAAGGTTCGCAGGTAGGCGGGCACCGAAACGAAGTCGATCAACAAAAGCTTGGACCGGCAATGATTATCACGGCAGGCGTCATCCTTGGTATGCGGACGATCCGTTGGGAAGCGACCCACAGCGATGGTCTTTCGAGCACCGAATGAGAGAAAGAAGTGGAGCATAGCGTGCGAGTCGCAAAGCGCGTTCTGACATTCCTCACGACTCGCTATCCGGATATGTTCCAGTCGAAGAAAGTGCCTTGATATGTGGCGAACGATGATGATTCACCGCGTTAGTGAGGAGTTTATGGAAGCTCAACCTTTCAGCCACGATGTGCCAAACTTAAGAGCGAAGGAGACACGGATGCGGGGCCGCTTATCGGATGCGTCTATCGGCTATCTCTTCCCAAAGGGCGAAGGCGCTCCGTGTGCTCACGGGCTCGAACTGTTGTTCGCGTTCATGATCGAACGTCCTACTGACTTCACGTTTTTGGAGCCGATAGATTTCACTCGATTGGACTCCTCGGGCTTCATCGGAATTCCTGAGTGGGATGATTTCGCCAGACATTACAGAACATGCGGCCTCTGTCATGGATGATTCCACCGACGCAATCGCGGCGATAGGGAGCCGCAAGATCGTTCATGTGGATATGGACGCTTTCTACGCATCGGTCGAGCAACGTGATGATCCGGCACTCAAAGGTCGTCCTGTGGTGGTGGCCTGGAAGGGCAAGCGTTCGGTAGTCTGCGCGGCTTCGTACGAGGCTCGGCGATTCGGAGTCCGTTCCGCCATGCCAGCAATCACGGCGGAGCGCATGTGCCCTGAAGCCATCTTTCTTCCTCCGGACTTCACCCGCTACAAGGCGGTATCAAAGGCGGTCCGCGAAATCTTCCAGCGGCATACAGATGACATTGAACCGCTATCGCTCGATGAAGCGTATCTCGACGTGACAGTGAACAAGACCGGTCTGAAGACTGCAACGTTGGTAGCGAAAACCATTCGACAGCAGATTTGGGACGAACTGAACCTCACCGCGTCTGCCGGTATCGCACCGAACAAATTCATTGCGAAGATTGCTTCGGACTGGAAGAAGCCCAACGGACAATTCGTTGTGCAACCACACGAAGTTCAGACGTTCCTGATGCCGCTACCCGTTGGCAAAATTCCTGGTGTTGGCAAAGTTACGGAAGCGCGGATGGCAGATGTTGGGATAAAGACCGTTGGTGATATCTACGCAACGGATTTGATAACGCTCGAAGGTCATTTCGGAGGCTGGGGCACACGGTTGTTCCAACTAGCGCGCGGTGTTGACCACAATCCGGTGATCTCAAATCGGGTTCGCAAACAAATTTCCGCCGAAGACACATTCCCGGATGACATCCCATTATCCGAGTGCGGACAACATATTAGGCGGCTAGCAGAAAAGGTCTGGAACGCTTCGCAGGCAAATGCGCGTCGGGGCCGGACAGTCGTGCTCAAACTGAAGACAAAAGATTTCAATTCGCTCACTCGCAGCCTGACGCCGCCAACTGTCCCAATGACGTGTGAGGATTTCACTAATTTCGGTCTGCATCTTTGTACTCGTGTTGATTTCGACGCGCGGCAACTTTACCGGTTGGTTGGGATCGGCCTGAGTAATTTTGAGATTGATGAGACTGCTAAACCTGACGCAGCGTCACTCGTTGACTTGTTGAGCATTGAGCCGCCCGATTGGATTACCTGAAAGACAGTTGTTGATTGCGAGAAGCGATCTTGGGTCTACTCTGAAGGATTCGCGACAGGCTCCGGCTTTTGGGCAACTTGAACTTTGACATCGCCACGCGCTACGGGAACGGCGACGCTAATCATCGCAGCTGGTGCTTCTGACAGCCCATTCATGTTCCTAACCGGAAAACACACTGGGTTCTCTCTAAGCAGCGTTTCCCGTCCAATGAACACGGATGGCAGGCCGCAGAAGATATCAGTTTCGTGCACGATGTGTTTTTTGTTCAACCAAGCGGCATCCAGCGATGGCGTGGAGTCCTTGATCTCTACAATCCAAAGCTGCCGTGCTGCACGTCCGAGCAGTACCGCTGTGTTGAGGATGAGACCGACGCAATCTTTCGGTCCGCCGCCTAAGGTGAGTTTGAATTCGACTAGATCTCCTCGTTTGTAATTAAGTGCACTCTCGTCAATCATGATTTTGTCTCTCCCGATTTGAAGCCCCGCTCGATATTGTCGAGTAGGTTACTTGCCATCTCGCTCATCAGTGTTAAGAGCCGTTTTGCCTCATTGCTCTTGGTTCGAACACGCTCATCTAAGCGAGCAGTCGTGTCCCCCGCAAGACGAAGATACTCTTCGTCGACAATCCCTCCGTTGTGGATCAGAATGTGACGTCTCTGGACCATCTTCCGGATAAATGCCTTCTCGTCCGGCGTGAGCTCCCGCCTCGGGATGTCATCATCGCCAGGCCACTCAAAAAAACCTATGTCGAACCACTGCTGCAGAAGATTGTCAGATTCGAACACCTTCTGGAAGTTCAGCTGCTGAAGCTGCCTCTTGCGATTCGCGGTCATCGGAAACAAGACCAGAATCTTACGTAGATGTTTTGCCAGCGCTTCAAGTCGGGATACAGCACCTGTCGTCATTTGCTCCCATACAACCTCACGCTCGTGCCGGTCTGTGACTGATGTACGAATCTGCTCCAAGCGCGCTAATTCGGCCTTTCCGGCCTCGAAGAAGCGCTCGCGGGCGTTGCTTCGACCGCAGCGCGGGCAAAAGGCATATTCCCCAAGAACGTCGGTTCGACAGTTGCAACGGGTATTCTGGCACTTAAATATCAGCTGCTGCTTCTCCTCAGAGTAATGCCAGGCAGGCTGCTCGTCAGTGATATCAGCTATGTCAACCGAAGTCGTTTGCTTTTTCATATACGCGTTAGCAAACGCGTCATAACAGGCTGTTAGGTACCGCTTCTGGTCATTCGAGACGAATGCTAGATCGGGTGCGACCGCAGAGCAATATGGGCAGGTGGTGTCGCCCATGATCTGCTCAGACCTGAAATATTTTTCACAAGATGGGCAGTTACGTCCCCACATTCCCTGAACATCGGACTGAACGAACGCAAGAACGGAAGGTTGCGGGGCGACCACGGTCTGCCCCAGACCACCGGCCGGCACTGTGCACAACAAGCGGGTTCCGTCGATGCTGAGCGCAACCTGATACAGAGCATGGAAGGTTGGTTCCGAATGGGAAATGGACGCAGAAATGCCACGCCCCTCCTCATAGATATATTCGACCTTGCCACGCGCAGCCGGGATTTTGTCGCGGTATTCAACCATGCAATGAGGCCGCCATTCCGTTCGTCAATCGTATCGGATGGATGTGTACTACGCACCGGCCATATCGGCAACTTTCTCGATGCCTTATCGGGACAGTTCCATACAATGGTTCAATGCCACGACCAAAGAAGTTTCCCTCGGCAATTCGCCCGGTAAAATCGCTATCCGAATACTTGAGGCGAATAGAAGACGTTCGTAAGCATTGGAAGGTGAAGGATGGGGCGACATCTCGAGGAGACGAAAAGAAACTTTGGTTTAGAGGGCAAGGAGACGCGACGTGGGGTTTGACACCAAGTCGATGGCGCACAGAGTATGCCGAAGAGAACGAATCGGAAATGCGATTAGCCTTTGAGAGTGCTGGACGTCAACTAGTTGCACTCGATTACCAAAGGGATAAGTGGGGATGGTACTTCCTCATGGCTCATTATGGAGCGCCTACCCGCTTACTGGATTGGACCGCAAACCCTCTTGTCGCACTTTACTTCGCTGTTGCCTCGGCAAAGCCTGGTACTGAAGCTGCTGTTTGGATTGTCGATCCTTGGCAGTGGAATGAGGTTCACATTCCAAAGCTCTACGGGCCGGCTCTACCCGGCTGGGAAGAGACCGAACCATATCTATGGGAACTTGAGAGCGCGATGGATACTGATAACAGAGACACAAAAAGGAAGTGGCCGATTGCAATCGAACCGCCTCATATCGACCGACGAATCACGGCTCAAGATGGACGCTTCATGTTGTTCGGCACTGCCAAGGACATGGTGAGTTCAACGCGAGTCAACCCGCCAGGACGCAAGCCGAAAGCAAGGCTGGATAAAATTGTTATTACACATTCGAAGACTGCATCTATTAGGGACGAATTGCACAACATCGGTATAAATCACAAACTCATTTTCCCTGACCTATCTGGGCTCGCACAGCACATTTGCTGGGAGTACCAGGCCAAGTAAAGATTCTTCAGATGTCGCCTGAGAAAGCCAGCTTCTTGCCCAAACGCTAGAGCATCACATTACTTACATCGAGAGACCGGGCCCAGCAGTCTGGCCCAGTCCCTTGATTTCGCCGCGCTCTGTCTGTGTGACTCCAAATACGCTGAGACCTAGAGGTGCCAAGGCCTCCTCTGCCGGTAAAAGCCGGGCGCTGCGATCAAAGAACTGACCAGCACTGTCAATGTGAAGCCATCCTCGGGGCTCCGCGGACTGCTGATAGCTCTGGATGTCCCCATGTTCTCTCCTCCACAAGAGCGACTCGGATTGACTGGTTCCGAGCGCATGGATTGCTGGTTCCCAGTGCACAACGTCCTTCAGCGAAGGTTGAAGGGATTCCAAAACCTTCTCTGTCGGCCGCTCAGGCAGATGACGCACCAACTCCGTTATCCGCATTGTGTAGCGTTCGGCCAAAGAAAGCGTCGAAGGTTCTGCCTCGGTTCGGCGAACGTGGTCGCCAGTCAGGTTCCTTACTGACTCAGGTTGCGACAGCCCTTGCTCTCGCTGCCGTTCCGCAAAGCGGATGTCCTCTCTAACGACATCAGGAGTCAGCGAAGAGGCATAGATTCCGATGGGCATTCTTTGGGGTTCTTTGCTCGGTTCCTTCTTATCAGCGTGCTCATTTTCAAAGTTCATTGTGTTCTCCTTTGGGGGTCTTGTTTCGATAGCTGCCGACTTGCTCACATCCCGCGCAAGATCCTTTTCGAGCCGGTTTCCGTCGTCGGTGTAGAGCCGGACGTCGTAAGCTGCACGGGACACGGCCACGTACGCGAATCGCTGATTGATAAGGTCGCGATGCGCCGAAACCTCCACATTGATGAGGACACGGTCGGCTGTGAGTCCTTGAGAGCTATGCGAAGTGACGGCGTAGCCGTGATCGAAGTGGCGCATCTGCTCCGGTCGGAAGCTGATCGTTCGCCCCTCCTCACCATCAAGGCGAACTTTCATTTCAGACGGAGAGGATCTCTCGACAGTGGCGAGTTGGCGGTTGGAGATGCCAAGCTCACGGTCGTTCGTGGTGAATTGGAGTCGGTCTCCGTCAGCGAATGGTCTTACCACCTCTCTGTATGCCGTAATGCCGCTGAGTCGTTTCGGGTCGTAACTGACTTGCTGCCCGTCCTGCCTCTGTACCGTCAGGCGATTGGCGTGCTCATCGACCGCTCGAACAGTGGCATATCCCAAAGGCCCAACACCTATCTCTTTGCTGCCTCGGGTGTACTGCAGCACATCTCCGGCCTGGTACTGGGCAGCCCACTTGCGATCTTCGCTATTTAGTTCCGAACGGGCCACGAGCACTCTGAATTCAGTATCCGGTCCCCTGACGCTACCGCGCTCCCGAAGCTCGGCGCGGATGGCTTGATTCAACTCCACGCGGCTTGCGTTGTCAGGGGAGATGACTAGCGTTCCGTTCGGCTTAGCTGCATACTCCTTAGCTATGCTCGCGATTCGCTCTGCACGCTCGGGCGCTTCCCACACACGGCCCTGCTCCCGCAAGAGACGTAATCCGTCTGCCGTCTGCCCCTGCGAAAGGTGTTCAACGGCACGATGAAGTCCCTCGTCCTTTTGTCGGATGATCTCGTCGAGCGTGGACGTCCTCATACCGGCATCTTGCAACTGCTCGAACGGCTTTCCCGCGTCTACACCTTGGTGCTGGCGAATATCTCCCATCAGCAAAACCCTGTCATTTGATCCGATCTTTTCGAAGAAACTTTGCATCTGCTTGGTGCTCGTGAGGCTCGACTCGTCCACCATGTAAAGCCGCCTAGCGTCCGGATCAGACGCGGCTTCGGCGGACCCGCCGCGTGTGAGAAATCTCTGAAGAGTTTCAGCGCTCACGCCGGCCTCTTTGAGTTGGTTCGCAGCTCGATTGGTTGGAGCGAACCCCTCCACGGCATACCCTCTACTCTCGGCTGCCTCGCGGATACTTCTGAGCGTTGTGGTTTTGCCACTCCCTGCGTATCCCTGAAGGCCGTGAACCCGGTCAGTAGTGGATAGCACTTCCTCGATCGTCCGCCGCTGCGCTGGATTCAGCATCTCTACAGAACCGGCGAACTTCGACGCGGCCTCAGCCGACATGATTGGTTCGACCGTATTCTTTGCGGCCAGAATGTAGTCAATATTCGAGCGTTCGGCGTGCAACATATCGCGGGTAGTGAACCGAGTTGCCGGGTGTTGCCCCGGCACTTCGACTTTGAGGAATTCGCCTGCCGCTTCACGCTTCTGAAAGTTCGCCGCAACCTCGCTATAGCTGACTTCTCCCATCCCTCGACGTAGTGCGTCACGCATGATGGCTCGCTCGTCGATCACGGCGTCTCTCTCGAAGTTTCTCGCCTTGGAAAAGCTCACACTCTCCCGCGCCTTCTGCTGCGGGTCGTTCTTCGTCTGATCGTTGGAGTGCTGCCGCACGTGAGCCCGCTGCTGGGCTTCCTTGACGACTCGGTCAGCCTGATTCCCAAACTCATCTGCAATCTGCCTGTGGGCGGCCAGCACCTTTTCAGGCGTCATGATCTGCTTGCGATCTCGGGTCGTATGGGCGGCAATCTGGGCGGCCTCGGGACTGGAAAAGCCGCTTCGCGCCAAAGCTTCTTCGATCTGCTGGCGGCGTGGGCTTGAAGCGGCTAAGTATTCGGGCGAATAGCCTTTAATCTCTGGAGCGCCGCTTCTGCCTGGCTGAATCTCATAGCCCAGATTTCTAAGCCGGAACATCAACTCGGACTGGTAAACCGCCGTAGCAAACTGCTGAGACGCAAAGAGGCTCTGCGGCTGAAGTGCGCGGAAAGAACCGTCCTGCCTCTCTGTCATATTGAAAACAACAGCATGAGTATGGAGTTGAGGAGCCGCGTAGCCATTCACTGGACGGGCGGTGTCATGTCCAAACTTTGCCGCGATAAAGCTGCCCGTCGGTTCGGGGGGATGATTGCCGCCGATTCGTGCCTGCGTATACCGCTCTAACTGTTCCAGAGCGAAGGTGACAGCTTCCCTATGCGCCACCCTGACGCGGTCATCGCCACCCACCAAGGCAGTCAGAGAGACGGACTTTGGTGCGGAAAAGGTGGCGTCCCACCCGGCGCGGTGTTCCACGGGTTTGACTCTCTCACCCTGGGCATTTGAATACTCTTGCGCTTTCCGATGCTGGACGAGTTGCTTCTCAGTTTGGGGATGCTGGCCGCTGCTGAGACGAGCAAAGTCTTCGGCTGCCACGCCGCCTGAGAGACCAAAACCTGCCGCCAACCGGCCTTGCCACTCCCCGACGATCTCGTTGCCTTGCTTCCAATAGTTCTGCTCCGCCGCCGTGAACTCCTTGGCGTGATAGGTCTGAGCCTGGCCTGCGCTCAACGGTTTGGAAATCGTGAGCATGTACTAGCCTCCCGCTTCAAATTGACTTGCTAGGTCGTAGGGCTCGGGTTCAGCTTCGGCGGCTGGAGCGTCGGTAGGTTCGACCTCATCCGCCTCCAGGTCCTCTGGAATTGGATTGCCACCCAGACTCTGAGGGTCGTAGTCGAGCGCGTCGTCCTCAACTGCGCGAGGGATGAAGTCGGTCGCGATGATCGGCATCTCCATGTACTCGAAGGCGAAGCGCGAGACATTGTTTCCGAGCTTGAGGAACGCCCTGCGTTCCTCAAGCCCGCTCACCTCGGAATCGAGCACCAGAGGTTCGACCTGGCGGTCTACCGTGAAGTTCCGACCCGCCCGGCTTCCATCGAAATGTGTTTCTTTCACCCGCTCCACTTCGACTTTGCCTATGGCGTTCGACACCCACTCGGCAGCTTTTGGTTCCGTGGTTTTCAAGAAGATCTTGGTAGCGGGCTGAGAGAGCATCACCTCAGCGATATGCCCGTAGATGTTCTCCAACTGAGCCTTTCCTTGAAAGCCGAGAACGAGGGGATTCTTGCTCTTGCGGTTCTCGGTAATGGCGGTGTGAAGTTGAGGGAGCCGCTGCAGGCTTGCGAGTTCGTCGAGCACAAACCACACAGGTGTCTGGTGCTCCTTGGGCGCACTGAGGAGCCGCAAGACGAGCCAGTCGATCCATAGGCTGTGAAGCGGTTGGAGGGCGTCCCGCTCCGTCGGACGGGAGGTGATGAAGATCCAGCCCCGGCGAGTTTCTGCCCATTCTGTCGCGCACCAACGGTGCCCCTTGGCGTCCTCCAAGGTTGGAAGCATACGAAGGCTATCTGCCACTAGACCGAGTGAGGAAAGAACACCGTTGCGCTGCGGCGGAGAGTCTTTGGCTATCATCGTCGCCATCTCCGTACCCTTCACCTGCTTGTCGATCTCAGCCGGGTTTGCCATCCAATCTGCAAGCTGACGCGGTGTGGGGCCGGTCCTCAGGAGATGGGCAAATATCTTCTGCGGAGTCTTGGTAAAGAACTCATCGCGCTGCGTGTCGGTTGGTTGATACAGGGACTTCGCCAGAGTTTTTGCCTCGGCCTTGCTCCGCAATTCCTCCGCTGGTCCCCAGTATGGGCAGCGGTCATCCAACGGATTCAGAACGATGTCACAACGATCCGGACGATAAAAGCGTTGGATAAATTCACACGCAGGGTCATACACGATGGCCGTGTGTCCGCGTTCCTCGATCTGCCGCAGCACCTGCATGATGAGCGTCGTTTTTCCGGCCCCTGTGTCGCCCATGAGTTCGATGTGTTGGGCCTCCGAGCGAGCGGGAATACGCATCAGATCCTTCGATTCTGTGGTCCTGAACCCGATGCCGTCGCCGCCGATCTCTTGGTTGAACTGAGTCGGCGTCAGCATGACTGGACCTTTCAGCAGCCGTCCGTATTTCATCTGCCGGCGACGCTTGATGTCTTTGCGGATAGAGAACGGCAGTTGGACCGCCAAGGCAAGGAATCCGAAGAATAATGGTTCGGCATAGATGGAGCTGAGAGTCGTGCCGTTGAAGACGCTGCGCTTGAGATAGTCGCGCAATGCGGCATCAACGAAGCTCGTTTCCGGCCCGCGAAACAGGACATCGAAGCCATTGCGGAGCGCTGCTTGACTCGGGACCAATGGGATCGGCTTCTCGCCTTGCGCGTTCGTCAGACCCTCTTGAACATCTGCCTCGACAGGCATCTTCGGCGCGACTTCAACGCCTGTCAGGAAGATAAGGCGATACTTGTCCTGCCGCTTCGCCCCAAGCTCCGAAGCCAGGCTCGCCCGGAGATAGATCGGTGTGTAGAAACGCTGCAGCGGCGTGTTCCCAAGAGCAAAACGCATGTAGAGAAATAGCCCGGTCAGAACCAGAGCGATGAAGGCCGCGCCGTAGGTGTAGATCGGTGAATGTGGCGGCCAGATGACTGTTTCTTTGCGTCCCCATTGTGTCGGCATCAACGGCCTCCGTTCGGAATCAAGAGCTCGATTGCGGCCTGTACCTTCTCGCGTCGGACGTGCTGCGCGAGAGCGTCGAATGTCTCCGGCGTCATCTTCTGTCCACTGATGAGAGGCTTCAGCACGTTGTGCAAAAGCATCCGCAGGCCAACGATCTCGGATAGCTCTGGAGTTGGAGTTGCGGAGGCGTGATCCCGAGCAATCTCAGCTCTGAGAATTTGCCGAATGCAATCCCCGCGCTGGAGCCCGCGTGACCGAGCGAGAGCGTCCAGGTTCTCCGTCTCGGTTTTAGTGAGACGGGCGGAGACATTGCAGGCTCGAAGCGTTGCTTGTTTCTCCGCCGCTTTCATCACTGCTTCATCGCTCAGAATTGCCATTATTTGAGCTCCAGACCGTGAATCCATCTGGATTCACGGATCGGCTATGTAGTTGATTCTTTGCCTTGGCCTGAGTGATCCATATGGATTCGCTGCACGACCCTCGGAGGGGTGGAGTGTCAACTTTTACCCGGTGCGCAGCACCGCTTACGTACCGGGCAAGATTCCGATGGAGGTTCATGCCTTCCGAACCGCCGCGGACTCGTTGGATTCCACACCGGATACTGGCTTCTTTGGAGTGGGCGAAGGCTCAGGGACAACCGGAGTCTTACGAACACGTAGAAGAGACGGAACAGATCGTGCAGCATCAGTGCGAAGGAAGTCCTGAAAGTCGCGGTCCTTAGAGAAGACATAGCCAAGGGCTTTGTCTACGACATCATCAGGCGAAGCCTTGATGAAAGCGGCGTACTGATCGACCTGGGTTGCAGTGACTTCCTCCAGTCGGATTGAGGCACTGATCTGACGGTTAGTAGTGACTTCGATAAGTGGCATTGGTGGTCTCCTTTGGTGGTGGTTCAAACTGTCAATACGGGTTCTATCTGAAAGCGTTTTGCGTCGCGGTCGTAGCCGGAAAGGGCGAGAGCCTCGCGCACGATCCGGCGTCCTGGTACACGCTCGATGTGGACGACGAAGTCGACCGCATCGGCGATCTCTGCCTCGATGTCGGCAAAGGTCGATTGGGCATGGCTTCGCATGACGAGATTCGCGAAGCGATGCA
>CAZZZQ010000020.1:0-662 GCA_964658405.1 uncultured Sphingomonas sp. | reverse complement strand
TGCTGTGTTCGCATGGATGGTAGCCAGCGAACCCGAATGCCCGGTGTTCAACGAATCCAACAACGTGCGTGCTTCCACGCCGCGCACTTCGCCAAGGATGATGCGATCGGGACGCCACCGCAGAGCGGACTTCAAAAGGTCATCAAAGGTCACTGCTGATTTGAACGTGTCTGTCTGGCATTCGACCGAAAGAATGTTTGGCTTCTGAATGGCGAGCTCAGCGGTGTCCTCGATGACAACGATGCGTTGATGCTCCGGTATCGCATCCGCCAGGATGCGCAGGAGCGTGGTCTTTCCAGTACCTGTTCCGCCGCTGATGAGTAAGGTCTTGCCTTCAGCAATCCGAGCGGCGAGAAAGTCGGCAAGCGGACGCGTTAGCGAACCGCGAGCAATCAGGTCTTCAACCGTGAAACGGCGGCTCGTGAACTTCCGGATGGTGACGGCGGGCGAAGGCTTCGCCACTGGCGGCATCACCGCTGCAAGGCGGCTTCCATCCGGGAGCTGCACGTGCAGGAGAGGCGAATCGGCATCCAGCCGCTTCTCCATTTTGTTTGCGATCACTTCCAAGCCGACACGCAGGCTGTTGGCGTCCATGTTCACGCCTGCTTCACGCTGGACAACTCCCTCCCGTTCCGACCACCACGAACCGTCAGGATTGCCCA
>CAZZZQ010000019.1:0-15947 GCA_964658405.1 uncultured Sphingomonas sp. | reverse complement strand
AGCCACTTGCAGTCAACCCCAGGATCGTAATGGGAGAGTCAGCAGAATTGACCTTACGATAGGTAGGATTCGAGGGCAGGTTGGTCGGAAGATACGTCCGCGCTGCGCTGATAGCAGCCTGAACCTCCCGTGCAGCAGCGTTGATATCGCGCCCTAGCTCAAACTGGAGTGAGATGCTTGCCGAGCCCGTGGAGCTTTGCGAGGTCATCTCGGTCACGCCGGCAATGTGTCCAAACTGGCGTTCCAGCGGCGTCGCAACCGCAGCGGCCATCACCTCCGGGCTCGCTCCCGGCAGGCTGGCATTGACCGAGATCGTAGGCGAATCGATCTGCGGTAGCGGGGAGACCGGCAGCACCTGGAACGCGATGATGCCTGCGATCGCGACAGCTGCTGTCAGAAGGATGGTGGCGGTGGGGCGTCGTATGGCAGGGGCGGAGAGGTTCATGCGCCACTCTCCATTGGCAGATCGAGTTGCTGCGTCTGTTTGCGGCTTTGGAAGCGTCGGCTGATACGGTCGAACCAGAGATAGATCACAGGCGTGGTGTAGAGCGTCAGCACCTGGCTCACAAGCAGACCGCCGACCATTGCAATGCCCAAGGGACGTCGCAGTTCAGCGCCGATCCCGCGGCCGAGTGCGAGAGGAAGGCCGCCGAAGAGAGCCGCAAGCGTCGTCATTAGAATGGGCCGCAGGCGCAGCCGGCTTGCACTGAAGATCGCCTCTTCGGGACTCTTGCCGTCCTCGCGTTCCGCCTGCAGTGCGAAGTCGACCATCATGATCCCGTTCTTCTTCACGATGCCAATCAGGAGAACGATGCCGATAATTCCAACGATGCCCAGGTCCTGGCCGCAGATCATGAGTGCAAAGAGCGCTCCAACGCCAGCCGAAGGGAGAGTAGACAGAATCGTCAGCGGATGAATGAAGCTTTCATAGAGCACGCCGAGAACGATGTACACCGTCAGTAAGGCTGCAAGGACCAGTAGCCCTTCATTGGCCAGAGAGTTCTCGTATGAAGCCGCTGTGCCTTGAAATGCAGTCTGCAGATTGACGGGGAGGTTCAGGCTCGCGCGGGCAGCGTTGACCGCGTCGACGGCCTGGCTGAGGTGAACGCCCGGAGCGAGATTGAATGAGATGGTCACGACCGGGAACTGCGCCTGGTGGTTGATCGTAAGCGGCGTCAGTTTGCTCTGAACAGTCGTGAATGCAGCCAGTGGAATCGGCTGGGACAGGCTGCTTGTTGTAGAACCACTGGAGCTCCCTCCGCCCGACGAAGAGGCACCGGAGGAGCTGTTTGAACTTGCCGTGCTTGTGCCCAGGATGGAGGTCGCCGCGGTGTTGGAGGCCGTCTGCAGGACCGTGCTGCCAGTTCCGCTGCTGAGTGAATTGGACTGGGAGCCACTGCTCAGTTGTGAGGAAGAAGACGTGGTCGAAAGGCCGGAGCTGCTGGAGGTGATCCCGCTGACGCCGCTTGTGGACGTGGCGGTGAGTTGTGATGAAGAAGTCGTGGAAGAGCTGCTTCCGCTACCGCCTCCGCTGCCTCCAGTTCCTGACGTCGATGAGGACGCAGTTCCCTGCAGGTAGATCGTATCGAGGCCCTTCGCGGACGTCTGGAACTGGGGTTGCGCCTCGAGAACGACATGGTACTGATTTGTCTGCGTGTAGAGTGTCGTCACCTGGCGCTGGCCAAACGCGTCATAAAGCGTGTCATCCAGGGTCTGCGGCGTGATGCCGAGGCGCGATGCGCTGACACGATCGATCGTCACCGCGAGCGCGTTGCCGTCCGGGAGTTGATCCGTCACGACGTCCTGGAGCTGGGGCAGCGTTCGAAGCTTGGCAAGCAGCGTAGTCGTCGATGAATTTAGTTCCGCCTGGTCTGGATCCTCAACCGTATATTGATACTGTGTTCGGCTTACCCGATCCTCCACGGTAAGATCCTGGATCGGCTGCAGATACGTTTGGATGCCGGTGATGGCATTCATCTTGCTGCGGAGTCGCTGTATTACTTCGGTGGCACCGGCCCGTTGTGCAAGCGGCTTCAGATTGATCTGCATGCGGCCACTGTTCAACGTTGTATTCGTTCCATCTACCCCTATAAAAGACGAGAGCGACTCGACAGCAGGGTCTTCGAGCGCGATGCGCGCTAGTTGCTGTTGCCGTGAGGTCATCGCGTCGAAGCTCGTGGCCTCCGGTGCCTGTGTGATGGCCTGGATAATCCCCGTATCCTGGGTCGGAAAAAACCCCTTAGGGATGAAGTAGTAAAGCAGGCCGGCCGTAAGGATGGTCATGGCTGCGACGAAAAGGGTGAGCCCCTGCCGGCCAATCACCCAGGAAAGTGTGCGCGTGTAGAAGCTGAGGACACTCTCGAAGATCGATTCCGACCAGCGATAGAAGCGCGATTCCTGCTCAGGAGGCGTATGCCTTAGCAGCCGCGAGGACATCATCGGTGTAAGGGTTAGTGAGACCACCGCGGAGATGAGGATCGTCACGGCGAGGGTCACTGCAAACTCACGAAAGAGCCTGCCAGTAATATCGCTCATGAACAGTAGAGGAATGAGCACCGCGATCAAAGAGACAGTAAGCGACAAAATTGTGAAGCCGATCTCGGAGGCACCCTTCAGTGCGGCCTCCATCGGATCCATGCCCTCCTCGAGGTAGCGGCTGATGTTTTCGATCATCACGATTGCGTCATCCACCACAAACCCCGTGGAGATGGTGAGCGCCATTAACGTCAAATTATTCAGGCTATAGTTCAGTGCGTACATCGCCGCAAACGTTCCAACGATCGAAAGCGGCACGGCGACCGCCGGAATAATCGTCGCTCGCCACGATCGGAGGAACGCGAAGATCACCGCGACAACAAGGCCGATCGTCAGGAGTAGCTCGAATTCAACATCCTCGACCGAGGCTCGCACCGTCGTGGTGCGATCAGTGAGGACATGCACGTCAACCGAGGCCGGAAGGCTATTCTGCAACTGCGGCAGAAGCGCCTTGATCGAATCGACCACCTTAATCGTGTTTGCATTCGACTGGCGCTGGATGTTGACGATGATCGCAGGCGTCTGATTCATCCAGGCCGCGAGCTTCGTGTTCTCGACCCCGTTCGTTACAGTTGCCACGGCGGACAAAAGGATGGCAGATCCATTCTTGTAGGAGACGATGACCTTCCGGTACTGATCGGCCGTTGTCAACTGATCATTCGCGTCGATCGTGTAGGACTGCTGCGGCCCGTTGAACGTTCCCTTTGCCCCGTTCACGCTGGAGTTCGAGATTGCCGTCCGCACATCTTCAAGAGTGAGACCGTACGCCGAAAGTGCTACCGGATTCACCTGGATTCGCACAGCCGGCTTTTGGCCTCCCTGGATTGTCACCAGTCCAACGCCGCTCAACTGTGAGATCTTTGGAGCCAGGCGGGTGTCTGCGAGATCTTGAACATCTGACAGCGACAGGCTCTTGGACGTCAGGGCAAGGGTCAGTACGGGTGCATCGGCCGGATTTGTCTTGCTGTAAGTCGGTGGTATCGGGAGATCTGCCGGCAGGTAGCTGGTGGCAGAATTGATAGCCGCCTGCACCTCCTGTTCGGCCACGTCAATGTCCTCACTCAGCGAGAACTGCAACGTAATGATCGAAGCTCCTCCGGAGGAGGTCGAGGTCATCTGCGAGAGGCCCTGGATCTGGCCGAACTGCTTCTCCAGCGGTCCGGTGACGGTCGAGGACATCACGTCAGGGCTCGCCCCCGGATAGAGCGTCTGGACAAGGACGGTTGGGTAGTTGACCTCAGGCAGTGCGGAGATTGGCAACTGTTGATAGGCGACGATTCCGATCAGCAGGATGGCAACCATGAGCAGGATCGTAGCTACTGGGCGCTCAATAAAGGGTTTGGATAGATTCATCGCGAAGGTCCTGCACCGGCGCCCATCGGGGGCTTGTTGCTCGGCAGGGTCACCTTGCCGCCATCCTGCAGACGGTCGAAGTTGCTGGTGATCACCGTGTCGCCGACGTTCAGGCCCTCAATTGCAGACTTGTCTTGCTCCGAGTTGACCAGCGTGATCTTCTGCAGCCTCGCGGTGCTATCGGGCTGCACTGTGTAGACGAACGCCTGCTGGCCGTTGTATTGAATGGCAACGGTCGGTATCAGTTTGGCGTTTTCAAGCCGGTTCACCTGCAGACGCGCGTTCACAAACTGATTCGGAAACAACGCGCCGTCTGTATTGCTGAAGAGGGCTCGCAGACGCACCGTTCCGGTGGAGGTGTCGACCTGATTGTCAAGCGTCAGAAGCTTACCCGTGGCAAGCTTTTTCACTTGCGCGCGGTCATAGACATCCACGCCAAGGCCGGTCTTGCGGGATGCGATCTGCTGCTGCACCTGCGGGATGTGATCCTCCGCGACAGAGAACACCGTTGTGATCGGGTTCATCTGCGTGATGGTCGCAATGGTGCTCGAACTTCCGGAGAAGATCGTATTTCCGGTGTCAATGAGACGCAACCCGATCCTGCCCGTCAGGGGAGCCACGATGTGGCAGTAGCTCAGTTGAACTCTGTCGTAGTCGACGGTGCCCTGGTCGTTCTGCACCGTGCCTTCGTCCTGCGTTACGGTCGCCTGCTGATCAAAGACTGTCTGCTGCGCTATTGCTCTTTCAGCGAATGCATCCTGATAGCGCTTGAGATTGATACGAGCCTGCGCGAGGGACGCCTGGTCGCGAGCCAGAGATCCGAGCGCCTGCTGCAACTGCGCCTGCAGAGGACGTGGATCAATCTCTGCCAAGACCTGACCCTTGAGAACAATCTGTCCTTCGCGGTAGTTCACGGAGAGTACCCTGCCGCTGACCTGGCTGTACACGTTGACCGTCTGGACCGGGGTCACCGTACCCAGCGCGTCCAGGTAGATCTCCATCACGCCGGACTGGACCTTCTCGACAGTGATCGACGCGCCCGGCATCCCGCCCGGTCCACCCGGTCCACCCGCGTCCTTCGGCTTGTAAAGAAGCGGGAGGCATAGAGCGCCGCAGACCAGCGCCACCAGCAGCCATGCCAACCAATGCTTCTTGTGGGTGGGAGGTTGAGGTGCTCCTTCTGCCGGAATTGCTGTGCTGTTGGTCATGATCGTCCTGGGCGAGAGAACTCGCACCTTCAGGAGACGTCAGCCGGACCCTGTCTGCGTGTCACTTTGTGTAACACTTTGTAACGATCGATTCCCTTCCAGGGCTACGGGCGCGACACTAGAGCCACGGGTCGAAGGGCCTCGGGGAGTTCATTGTGCCTCAGAAGCAGGAAACGGTACTAGTCATCGATGACGACGTCGAGCTATGCAAGATGCTCGCGAGCTATCTCACCCGTCACGGCTGGATTGTTCTGGCTGTCCATAACGGCGAGGCAGGTATCAATGCGGCAACCCACAGTGCCGTCGACCTCATCATCCTCGATGTAATGCTCCCGGGCATCGACGGCTTTGAGGTGCTCCGTCGCTTAAATCGTGTCAACGCAATTCCCGTCCTTCTGCTGACGGCACGAGGCGAAGAGATCGATCGTATCGTAGGCCTGGAGATGGGCGCGGATGACTACCTAGCTAAGCCATTCAACCCGCGAGAGTTACTCGCACGCATGAAGGCGATCCTGCGGCGTTCAGGTTCGCGCGAAGGTGTAGCAAGCTCTCTGAGCACGGCACCAGTCGACTTCGCAGTGAACGAGGAAAGCCGGGAGATTCGATACCGCAATCGAGAGGTTCCACTTACCGACATCGAGTATTTGATCCTTGTAAAGCTGCTTCTTGCGGCTCCACAGATCATTCAGAGAGACGATTTATTTGCGCACGTCTTCGGTCGCACATCCCGGCCATTCGACCGCAGCCTCGACATGCACCTCTCACGTTTGCGGCGGAAGCTTTCAAGTCTCGACGAGTTCACCGGCGGCATAAAGACAATTCGCAGTAACGGCTTCGTATTCGTTCCCGACTCTGCTTCAAGGCAGCAGGAAGAACTCACATGAGAACGTTCTTTCTCCAGCTCTTCCTTACCTTCTGGGTGGCAACAATCGGTACGTTCATCGCGGCCACAGTCTTCCTGCCGAATCAGGATCCTGGATCGCCGGAGAGTCTGCGAAGCTCAACTGCTTCTGTAGCCGACAAATTGGCACAATTTGCGGTTGTTCGGTATCAAGAGCGAGGCTGTTCTGGCATAGCCGATCTCGAACCTGCCTTCGTGCTCGTGACCAGTGACGGACAAGCTTTGTGCGGTGCGACATTGAACGAGCAGGAACGCTCTTTGATCAAGTCCGCCGGTGAACTGGCGAGGCCGGCAGGCAGGCGTGTCGGCATGAGATGGCTTCAGGCGTACAAGGCAACGGCTGCAAACGGTGAGAAATGGATCCTGCTTCAACGGCTGAGTGCAGCTCCAAAGGCATGGTTCCCTCCCCTGCCACGATCCGCTCTGCCTATCTCGATTGCGGTCACGTTTTGCTTCGCGCTTCTTCTCACGCGGCCGGTGAGAGCGCTGTCTGTGGCCATTCAGAGGTTGTCTGGGGGAGATCTTACTGTACGGCTTCCAGTCTCTCGAAGGCGCTGGAGTCGGGTCGGGGGCGCAGACATGCGCAGCCTGATGTTGGACTTCAATCAGATGGCTGACCGCGTTAGCGAGCTTGTGGGAGCTCAGAAGCTACTCGTCCGTGACATCTCGCATGAACTACGCTCGCCCCTTGCCCGCCTCCGGCTAGCACTGGAAATGACAAGGGAAGAGAGTTCAGATGAGTTGCCATCTCTTGACCGCATGGAGCTCGAAGCAGAGCGAATTAATGAACTCGTAAGCCAGATGCTCACCCTATCCCTTATGGAGAGTACGCGGGAGAGTGCTCTCACTGACCACTTTAGCGTCGACGACCTCTTGGAGGAGATATTGCCGGACATGGAGTTCGAAGCAGCAGCCCGCTCGTCCCTGGTCACCCTGAAGGTCATGCAGGAACGGAGCAACATCGTTGGGAATCGAGACCTCATTCGGAGCGCAATCGAGAATGTTGTTCGCAATGCAATACGATTCACCGCAACCGGAACCACAGTAGAAATCGAATCACGGGATCATCCGCAGATGACAGCGAACAAGACTAAATCGGACTCGCAGCCCAAAGCGATCATGATCCGTGTTGATGACAGAGGTCCCGGAGTTCCGGAGGAGAGTGTGGCCCATCTCTTTCGAGCCTTTTATCGAACTGATGCTGCCCGACGTGAGTCTACAGGAGGTTTCGGCCTCGGATTGTCGATTGCTGAACGTGCCGTGCATCTACACCACGGCACAATCAAGGCCATGAACCGAGAAGGAGGGGGTTTGTCGGTCGAGATCATCTTGCCCATAACTTCAGCGCTCAGCATCAAGGAGCAGCCTTCTGACTAAGAAGGCTAAAGCTTTAAGATGATGTCGATGCACCCAAAGTCTCGCCAAGCGTTTGGTGAGGTTGTCTTTGAGCGGCGATCTCCAAGGGAAGCCTCAGCCGCGCCTGAAAGAATCAATCATCACTAGATCGGACATGGATTCGGCTCAGCGCTTTGGGACGTCGGCCGGCAGGGCCGTGTCGCGGTTTTCAGCCAGTCGAGACTGATCGCCTCCTGAGGTTTCTTCGAGAGGACGGAGGCAGCATCGGGCATAAAGGTTTCGAGACCCGCTCCATTGGTGACACGGCTATAGCCGTGAACGAGCTGAGCCTGATAGTTGACCAGGTCTAGATCAAACCAGGCGTCCCGTGTCGCGTCGATCATGGTGAGGTCCACATCATGCATGGTGAGCTTGCCGAAGTTGAGGGTGCCCCCGGTGAACTTGAGGAAGTTGTGCCAGTCGGAAAGCTGCGCGTCCGTTTCGCCTGCATTACCGTAGAAGACCTGAATCTGATCCGTACTCATGACAACCTTGGTGATCTTGCCGTGGATATGAGGGGGCGGAAGAAGTCGCTGGGTGTCAAATTCGAAGTTGTTGCCGTTGATCGCAATGCCCGGAGTGTGGCTTTTAGGCGTAAGGTCCGCGAGGGTGAGGTGGAAGACGCCGAGCAGACCTTTGAGCGGCACTTTGAGGACGCTGAAGCTTGCGATGTGAAATTGGATTCTGCCATCGGGCAAGGGGGCGAGGGTGCCTACGACCTTGACCGGTAGCGGAACGACCTTATGGGCGATGCCGTGAAGTTCGATCTGATCGCCACTGGTACGAACGGAGACGTTCGTCAGTGCTCCCACTCCGCCGGTCGCGCCAGCGTTGAGGAAGCCGGCCAGGTCGGCAAGCTTGATGCTGATGAGGCCGCTCTGGATCTCGAGGACGAAGGACTCAGGCATGTCTGAGGCGGCTCCCGTAACGCTTTCACCATGTTCAAGCTACCTCTCATATCGAAGCGACAAAACGGTCAACGGATTTTGGGCATGCAGCGATAAAACGTTTTAATAGAAGGATTACGCTTGCTAAATGAAGCGCGACGTCAATATATTGGTGTCGAAAATGACGCACCTCAAATTGACACCCGTCTTACGGAAGAGAACTCTCCTCCTGCGCCTGGATATTCACCGGGCAGCGCCGGTGGTAACCGGCAAGCTCAAGCCTGATGCGCAAACCGTTGGGCCAGCAGAAGAGGTGTCAGTTGGTGCATGCCCTTCACGTTCACTTGTCGGCCAGTTAGTGTCAAGTTTTGCTCTTGCCCTCTTCAATAAGGTGTCCAATCCCCTGCACGAAGTTTGCAAGCTCCTCGTTCACGCCCCCACGCTCCTCAAGTCAAGCAGTCCCCTGGAGAAAGCCATGTTCCTTCGTTTGAAACTGCCTCTGCTATGCGCCATCCTGGGTGCGGCCGTGCCCGTAGCGGCTGGCGCGCAGCAGGACATGGCGCATAGTCCATTCATGAATTCGCAGCTTACCCCAGAGGAGCGCGCCACAGACTTGGTGCACCGGATGACGCTGGCCGAGAAGGCGTCGGAGATGCAGAACAACTCTGCCGCCGTGCCGCGCTTTAACATCCCGGCTTACCAGTGGTGGAGCGAAGCTCTCCATGGCGTGATCAATGAGGGCGTAACCGAGTATCCGGAACCAGTGGGCCTGGCCGCGACCTTTGACCCTGTGGGCATTCACACCATGGCCGGGCAGATTGGTATCGAAGGCCGCATCAAGCACGTACAGAACCTGCGTGAGGGCCACATCGGGATCATGGGCGGGCTCGACTTCTGGTCGCCCAACCTGAATATCTTTCGTGATCCTCGCTGGGGCCGCGGGCAGGAGACCTACGGCGAGGACCCATTCCTGACGGGTCGCATGGGCGTGGCCTATGTAACAGGTCTGCAGGGTGACAATCCTAAATATTACCTGGGTATCGCGACCCCCAAGCACTTCGCCGTGCACAGTGGTCCGGAGCCGACGCGTCACTTTGCCGATGTCGACGTGAGCAAGCACGACGAGGTAGACACCTATGAGCCTGCCTTTCGAGCGGCCATTGTCGATGGCAAGGCTGCTTCGGTGATGTGCGCCTATAACTCCATCAATGGTGAGCCCGCCTGCGCAAGCCAGTATTTGCTGCAGGACCAGCTGCGGGGCAAGTGGGGATTTAAAGGCTATGTCGTTTCTGACTGCGACGCCGTGCGCGATGTCGCAGCGAATCATCGCTATCGACCAACGCAGGCGCAGGGAGTAGCTATTTCGGTGATCCGAGGCATGGACAACGAATGTGTAACCTTCACTGCGCGCTTTGGCGAACCTGTTGATAAGGCCTACCTCGATGCCGTCCAGCAGGGTTACCTCCCCGAAGACAAGCTCGATACCGCGTTGATCAGGTTGTTCACCGCACGCATCAAGCTCGGCATGTTTGATCCACCCGCCCTGGTACCCTACGCGAGCATCGACGAGAAGGAGTTGGACAGCGGCGAACATCGCGCGCACGCACGCAAGCTCGCGGAGGAGTCAATGGTGCTGCTCAAAAACGATGGCCTGCTTCCTCTCAAACCTGAAATCCGCAGGATCGCAGTGGTAGGCCCCCTTGCGGAGCAGACCCGGCCGCTCATTGGCAATTACGCGGGTCGCCCCACGCATATTGTTTCCATCCTCGATGGGCTGCGCGCACAATTTCCTGGTGCGACCATCACCTACGTGCCGGGCACGCAGTTTCTTCATCCCGATGGGAGCACCGTCCCCAACAACCTTTTAACGACCCCTGACGGTAAGCCCGGGCTTCATGCTGAGTACAACGAGGGTCGACGTGGCTTTGACGATGTGCCGAAGAAGCTCGTGGAACGCACCGAACCCAACATCCAGCTAATAAAGACGACCTTGCCTCGGGAGGTCGCCGACCGGAAGCGCTTCGGCGTACAGTGGACGGGCTTTCTGACGCCCCCGGAGACAGGCGAGTATCTGCTCGGCGTGCGAAGCCAGGGCTTCGCTCGCGTGAGCGTCGACGGCAAGCAGGTTGCTTCTGCTGGCGGCGGCGGTCACGACCTTGAGCCCGCCATGGGGCGAGTAAAGCTTGAGAAAGGCCGCAAGGTCGCGCTCGAAGTCTCAAGCGGCACGCAGGACGGGAACGCTCATGCTGAGCTGATCTGGAGCAAGTTCGATCCTGCTGTTGCGCCCGAAGCTGTTGCCGCTGCGCAGGATGCGGACGCCATCATCGCCGTGGTCGGTATCACCAGCCAACTCGAAGGCGAAGAGATGCCCGTGAGCGAACCAGGATTTCTTGGCGGCGACCGTACCAGCATTGACCTGCCTCAGCCTGAAGAGAACTTGGTTGAAGCGGTGGCGGCGACAGGCAAGCCCATCGCCGTTGTGCTGATCAACGGGAGTGCGCTGGCCGTGAACTGGATCAACGATCACGCCAACGCGGTACTGGAGGCATGGTACCCCGGTGAAGAAGGCGGCACAGCCGTCGCGGAGACCTTGAGCGGGAAGAACAACCCCGCGGGTCGGCTGCCGGTTACCTTCTACAAAGGCCTTGAAGGCTTACCAAACTTTGAAGATTACGCCATGGCAAACCGGACCTACCGCTACTTCACCGGCAAGCCGCTCTACCCCTTCGGCTACGGGCTCAGCTATACGACCTTCGGATATAGCAATCTCTTGCTTTCCTCCCAGACCGTCGCCGCAGGGCAAGCTGTGGAGGCCGCTGTCCTCGTGACAAACTCAGGCAAGCTTGCGGGCGATGAAGTCGTGCAACTTTATCTCAAGTTCCCTGACGTTAGGGGAGCACCAATGGTAGCTCTTCGCAGCTTCGAGCGGATCCATCTAGGCGCGGGTGCGAGCCAGACGGTGCGCCTCCACCTTGGTCCGCGGGACCTCAGCATGGTCACCGAGCTTGGCTCACCCATCATCGCCGAGGGCGACTACAGCCTGAGCGTGGGCGGCGGCCAACCGGGATCAGGGAGTCCAGTCGTAACTGGCAGGTTCCATGTCGACGGTTCCTACGCACTGCCCGAATAGTCAGAGCCCCAGAAAGGATCTACACCGATGCCCCGCGTGCCTATTCTTAGCCGTCGAGAAGCACTGTTTCTGTCCGCAACCGCTGGTCTCGCTGCTGCCACGCCCTCTACATTGCACGCCTCTGACAGCATCAAGACAGGCGTACACCAGGAGCCCGGGACCCTGTCCACGCCACGCTCGGCCATCGCAAAGACGCAGTACGGGCCCGTCCGAGGCTTTCTTGCAGGCGGCGTTTTTACCTTCAAGGGCGTGCCATACGGGCAAAATCCAGGCGGGGAAAACCGCTGGCTGCCCCTGAAGCCACCCACGCGCTGGACCGACGAGTATCCAGCTTTTACATACGGCGCCAACTGTCCCCAGTCCCTTCATCCCTGGACCGCAATCGAGCAAACGTTCATCCAAGACTGGGACGACGGCTGGTTGAGTGAGGACATGCTCAAGCTGAACATCTGGACGCCGTCGCTCTCGGGCTCTCGCCCGGTGATGGTGTACTTCCACGGCGGCGGTTTCTCCTTCGGCTCGTCCTATGAACTCCCGTCGCATGAAGGCGCACAGATGGCTCGCCACCACGACGTTGTCCAAGTCTCGGTGAATCACCGCCTCAACATACTTGGTTTTTTCGACGCCTCCGAGATCGGCGGTCCAGCCTACGAGGACTCCGCAAATGTCGGCATGACGGACCTGGTCGCCTCGCTCAAATGGGTGCGCGAGAATATTGCAAACTTCGGCGGCGACCCTGATCGGGTAATGATCTACGGACAATCCGGCGGAGGCTCCAAGGTCACCACGTTGCTCGGTATGCCGTCCGCATCAGGTCTTATTCATCGTGCCGCCGCACAGTCCGGCGGTGGTGGCAACATCCCCACGCGCGAACAGCAGCGCGAGGTTGCACGCGTCATGATGAAGGACCTCGGACTTGCAGCGAATGACATCGGTGCGCTTCAGAAGATGGACTGGCCGAGCCTGATCGCCGCCGGTAACGCTGCCATCACCAAGGTCAGTCCTCCCGGCGCAGCTTTCTTCGGCCCTGGGCTTCCTGGTCATCCCCGCGCCGGCTGGACTCCGTCGGTCGACGGGAAGCTCATCACGATGCGCTCGTTCTTCGAGGCCGCACCAGAGGTGAGCAAAAACGTTCCCATCCTGATTGGCTCAGTCTCCGAGGAGGGCAACAGTATGACCTCCATCCCCACCGAAACGGACTGGCATGCCGGGCTGGCGAAGACCTACGGCGATGAAAAAGCAACTGCCATCGTGACAACTCTCAAGGCCAACTATCCTCATAAGCAAACAGCCACTCTTTCCTACATTTGCAGCGGACGTCCAGGGCTCAATGGGCTTTTCATGAGGAACAATGTCGTGAAGATGTGCGAGCTCAAACACAATCTCCATGCCGCATCCGCCTACGCCTATTACTTCACCTGGCAGACGCCGCTGTTCGACGGGCGACCCGGTGCGTGGCACACCGCCGACCTGCAGTTTTGCTTCGACAACACCAAACGTTGCGAGCAGGGCACGGGCAACACGCCCGAAGCGCAGGCTCTGGCGCAGAAGATGGCAGCGTCCTGGGCCACGTTTGCTGCCACGGGCAAGCCCGACGTTGCTGGCATTGCGTGGCAGCCAACCGACCCTGGTACCAACCGGACCATGATCTTCGATAACGAATGCCGCATGGTAAATGACCCGGACGGTAACGCGCGAAAGATCATCCTCACTTGAGAGACCATGGTTGCGGTCTGGCGAAAGCCATCCGTCCAATGAGACGTTTCAACAGCGACCCTACGTGGACAAAAAGGAAGCAGTTCAAATCGACCTATGATCAAGCAAATCAGTGTGTTTCTCCTCATAGCCTTGTCTTCCGGTCCACGTTTGTTCGGCTCCGACTTCACCATGAAGGTAAACGACAAGAATTATCTTGATACGCAGGGGTTCAGCGTATTTCTCTACGACAGCACCTATCATCCCGTCTTCGTAGATCAGAAGAACACAGCGATGGAGATGATCGTTCACGGTCAGCGGATCGCCACGAATGGGGACGTTCGCCTTGCACCAACGCCTGAGCAGTGGGACCTGGTGGCGACGCTCAAGGGGCGCCAGGTTGATAAGGCGAGCAATCGACTCACGGCGAGCCTCGCCTTTCCGACTTTCGATCTCAGCTATACCCTGGAGGTCGCAGCGGAACCGGGTGGAGTCAGAGTCAGCATCAATCTCGACAAACCGCTCCCGCAAAAACTGGTAGGAAGAGCAGGCTTCAATCTGGAATTTCTTCCCTCGATCTACATGGGCAAAACGTATCTCGTGGACGGAAATAAAGCCGGCATCTTTCCGCGAACGCCTAATGATCCGATGGTCAAGGTGTTGCCGCTGGCTGACGAACCGAAAAAAGCCTACTACCTGGAGGACTGGGATAAAGCTAAGGGGTACACACAGCCGCTGCCATTCGCGGAAGGAAAGAGCATCACCTTAGGGGTTGACGATCGACTAGCCAGGGTCAACGTTAGGTCTGATACTGCAGACCTCATGCTGTTCGATGGACGTAACCGTGCGCAGAACGGCTGGTTCGTACTGCGTTCCCTCATCCCCCCGGGCAAGACGACCGGCGCCATCGTATGGCACGTGAGGCCGGACGTGATTCCGAATTGGACGCGGCCGCCAATGATCGCGCACAGCCAGGTCGGGTACGCGCCGAGTTTCGCCAAGGTAGCAGTCATTGAACTCGATCCGAAGTACAACGGTCCGAAGACGGCAAAAGTGTTGCGCATGATGGAGGACGGATCGTACAGGGAGATTTTTCAGGGTCCGATCACGCCCGCAACGCCTTGGCTACGCTATGTCTATTCGAAGTTCGACTTTAGCTCAGTAAAGGATCCTGGTCTTTATGTCATCGAGTATGCAGACCAGCGGACTGCGCCTTTTCCCATCTCGAAAGACGCTTACGCAAACATCTGGCAGGATAGCTTGGACCACCACATCGCGGAGCAGATGGATCACGTTTCTGTTCGTGAAGCCTACCGAGTGTGGCATGGCGCTTCGCACCTGGATGATGGTCGGCTGGCTCCCGTAGTTGGAGAGCAGTTCGACGGCTGGAATCAGTCGACCGCGACAGACGGAAAGTACAGAGGCGGAGATCACATTCCAGGGATGAACGTCGGTGGCTGGTACGACGCTGGAGACTTTGACCTTGAAGAGCCTGCGCAACTCAACGTCATTCAGAGCTTAGCTCTGGCGCAACGAGCCTTTCACCTAAACTACGATGAGCTTTCGGTCGATGAGGTCGCACGTCAGGTAGAGATGCATCGTCCCGATGGCGTGCCGGACACGGTACAGCAGGTCAAGCACGGCGCCCTGCTAATCCTGGCTCAGTTTCACACGATCGGCCACTCGATCCGCGGTACTCATGAGCCAGACCTGCGCCAATATACGCACCTGGGAGATGGTGCATCGAAGACCGATGGCCGCATCTACGACCCGAAGCTCGGTCCTGATGAAGTCAAAGGCGACTTTTCTGGGAAGCCGGACGACCGTTGGATCTTTTCAACAACAAATCCCTACTTCCAATGGAACGCAATCGCAGCGCTGGCTGCGGCCTCCGACGTGCTAAAAGGCTGGGACGATGCATTATCGAAAGACTGTCTCGAGACTGCGATCAAAGCGTGGAATGACGAAAAAGCTCACCCAACGAAGTACCCCGGCGGAGGCAGACTAGGTGAGTCCCTTCCGGCAGAAACCTCCGGAGGGGGCGTACTGGCTGCATCCCAAGGGGCGGCGGCCAGCGCTCATGGAGGTCGTATCGAACACGTGAGCGGAGCCGCGCTGACACGTTCCGGCACAACAAGCGGGCAGGCAGCGCCTCCAATTGGGTCCGGTCGTGGAGGCTTTGGCGCCGCACAGGACTGGAGTGCTGCTCTGGAATTAACCATAGCGACGAATGGCGCGGAACCCTATAAGTCTCGCCTGAAGGAACTGTTTCCACAGATGCTTACCCCGCAGCAGATGAATTTGCATGGTTGGACCGCGGTCCGGGCATTGCCTTACCTCGGTGCGGGTGCGAAAGATGAAATGCGAAAGGCTGTGAAGACATACATGGCAGGCGTGGACAAGGAACTCGCCGCCACCCCGTTTGGCGTGCCCCCGAGCCTTGGCACATGGGGAGGATCGGGAGCAGTCGTCGAGATGGCGATCCGGATGTACTTCCTGCACGAGGCATTCCCGGAGATTGTGAGCCCGGAATACACCCTGCGCGCAGTGAACTACATTCTCGGGACGCATCCGGTCTCCAGCACCTCCTATGTAGCAGGGGTGGGCACGGTCTCGAAGACGAAGACGTACAGCAACAATCGTGCTGACAATGCCTACATCCCGGGTGCCGTGATTCCCGGATACATCATCATCAAGCCAGATTTTCCAGAGTGCATCGACGACTTCGGATTTCTTTGGTTCGAGGACGAAGCCGTAGTCGCCGGGTCAGCGAATTGGGTTGTAGCCGGCAACGCTGCGGATGCACTTACGAAAGAGTTGAAATAAGTCTGGACAGTGTCCTT
>CAZZZQ010000018.1:10692-16235 GCA_964658405.1 uncultured Sphingomonas sp. | reverse complement strand
GCAAGCAGATATTTTTCTTTGATCATAGTGGGCTTTGCGAGATTGATCTTCAGCTTCCGTTGAAGGATGCGCCACCAGGCGAGGCACGCTCAGGCATCTCTAAGGAGGACTCCAAGGGTTGATCCGGCTATTTGAAGAGGTGCCGAACAGCGAGACCGCTGCCGAGGATCGCCAGGAAGAGAAGAGTCGCTAAAGCATCCTGCCGCCAGACACTAATCTTCTCTCGCGCTGCACCGAACTCAAGGACGACATAGAACGGAATGTCGCCCGCGGCTACGCTGATGACGGCACCGAAGAGGCCCGCAAAATGGTACGCGAGGGGGAGAGCGATGAACATGGTCGCACAGTAGCAGGCGGTTCCCACCGCGTTATATTTGGGCTTCTTGAGAGAAAACAGAATTGTTCCGGTCGTGCTGTAGAGCAACGTATGCCAGAGGCCAAGCGAGAGAATCGGTATCATCCATACGGCCTCACGATAGCGGATGTCATACACCGCGCGGATGAAGAGAGGTCCCATGATGATGACCACAGACAACATCATGGCTCCGACTGCAAGACAGTAAAAACGGTATTTCAGGATTGTTTTATTGAAGTCAGCGCGTGGAAGATCGGTGAGTTTTGCCACGAAGGGAAAGCCAACGCGTGAGGCGAACTGGATGATGACCTGACGTGGGATGTCCGCGATCGTGAAGGCAACGCCATAGATGCCGAGCTCTTTGAAGGTGATGAGCTTGCCAAGGATAATTCGATCTGCCTGTGAGGCGAAAAAGAAGAATGCAGTCCCAACCATAATCCACTTTCCGAAGTGGACTAAGCTCTGCAGAGACTGCTCCTCCCAGGCAAACGAGTTGCGATGCCCCGGCATGATGAAGGCAGCGTGGCTCAGGGTCATCTTGAGAAGAGCACCGACAAGTGCGCCTGCGACGAGCGACCAGATGGTAGGAGAGAAATGCGCCCACACGACTGTCGCCAGCATCGCGAGCAACTGCGAGATCAGGTCGATGATGTAGATGCGATGGACACCGATATGCCGGGCTGCGGTCAGGAGGCTGGTTCCAGAAAACCCACTGATGATCGTGGTCAGCGAGACCACCGGAATGATGAGGTTGAGCCGTGCATCATGGTAGAAAAGTGCCAACGGGTGAGCGATCAACGCGGCCATGACCCAGAGGCAGAGACCGCGGACGATCTGAACGGTCCAGGCAGTGTTCAGGAAGACCGGGTCATCACCCCGGCTGCTCCCAATCACGCTCGGCAAGAGGCCTACGTCCGAGAGAAGCGTAAGTCCCATGATGATGGTGTACACGAGGGTCATCAACCCGAAGAATTCAGGAAGGAGCAGCCGGGTCAGAATGATACTGCTGCACATCCGCAGGGCCTGAGATGCGCCGTAGGCAAGGAGCGTCCACAGGGTCGCACGAAGCGCCGTTCGCTCAAGCGCCCGGTATCCTGCCTGGCCCGCAGTCTTCGAGAGGTCCGTTCTATCTATGACCTGTGAGATGATCCGCTCCTTCTCTTTTGAAGCCGTTTGAATGCCCTGCGAATGGGGGTCTTCATGCAGGAACCTGGGTGTCTGCCTGGTAGTCAAGCAGGCTGCTTCGCATGGTTTCATCCGCCGTACTGCGCCGAACCTCCGAGAGAACGACCGCGATGCCGGGCACCTTCAGACGCTCCACGATGCTCGCTGCACGAGCCATCTGCTCCTTCGTTGTCCGGTTTGACTGGGCGATCAAGATGGTGCCGTCAGCGACCCGGCTAAGATTCTCGCTCCAGGCTGAAGCAAGCAACGGGTCGGCGGCGACGAGGATGGAGTCGTACGCGCTGCGCGTCTCTCTAAGGAACCGCTGGATCGAATGTTTATTGAGCACGACGACGTTGGGTTCGGTTACAAGTTGCGGTTCGAGGGCATCCCCTGCCGGGTTGGTTCTGAGTCCGCTGATGCTCAGGCTTTTCTCAGGGGACTCCTCCACTGGTTGGCTCAGGCCGTACTGCTCTTCATGCTCGGCACCAGGGAGGACAACGAGGGTCCTTAGCCCACTTTTTGAAAGTTCCTTGCCCAGACGCCGCACGATCTCAACCGAATTTCCTGTCCCGACTGATGTAAACATCAGCGTCCGGGCCCCGGTGCGCCGGAGTGCTTGCTCGATGCCACCGCTCAGACGGAGAAAATACTCTTCTTCCATCCGGCCGCCAAAGTCTTCCTCCTCAAGAAGTGTCCCGAGCGGGGGAAAGCCGATGATGCCCTGGACATCTGCGGCCGTGTATAAGACGGGGTCCAGCTTTTCGGCAATCACGGCGGCCGCCATGGCGATCAAGCCTGAGAAGCCGAGAAGAAGACCATAGAAAAGGGCTCGGCTTCGCGCCACCGGTTCAGTGGGCTCAATGGCAGGATGGTCGAGATGAATCGACCCCGGCGAGCTACCCTCCAGACTGAGACTCTGTATCCTGGTCTCAACAGCAGCGTAGGCGCCCTGGATACGGTCAATTTCGGAATTCAGGATCTCTGCTCGCTGCAGCTTCGGAACAGCCGCTACTACATCGCCCGTGGTCTTGCTGATGTCGCGCTGCAGCTGATTCTCCACAGCCTGAGCCCTGTCGCGCTCTCCAACGTACCGCTGCTGAATCTCGAGTGCTTTCTTCTCCCTGGATCCAGCGGCGATGGCATCCAACTGCTTATCCAACTCAAGCATCTCCGCGGAGGCCTGAACGCGAAGCGGGTTAGCAGCTGTCAGACCGTTCATCTGAGATAACAGAACGGCGCGCCTGGTCGCCAGCTGAATCTTCAGGCTCGAAAGGCTCGGATCGGTGTCCACCTCAGAGGCGGCGGCCTCATCAAGTGTTGAAAGTTTTGTGTTTGCTCCGGTTGCGTAGAGTGACGCAAAGCGGGCGTCCGCTACCGTTCGTTTCTGGTGTGCGTCTGCAAGCTCTTCACGGAGCTTTGATAGTTCTACGTCAAAGGGATTTGCATCCCTTACGCTGCTGAAGTGCGCCATGCCGACTGCTTTGAGCACTGTGTCCTGCTCGGCAAGTAGTTTATCCAGCTGTGTTGTCAGGTCGGTTTTTTCTTTGGCAAGTGTTGCCAGGCGCTCATCCCGGCCGAAGAACTCTTCTCCATGTGCTTTGAGGAGATATTTCGTAGTCACGGCATTGACCAAGTCCGCGAGGTGACTCGGATTATTGCTCTGAAGGCTGACCGAAATGAGGTAGCTACGACCGAGCTCGGCGACCTTGAGCGACTTTTGGAGCCTGGCTACCGCATTCTGCTCGGACTCGCCGGCCAGACGCCAGACATTTGGCAGCGATTGAAGCGCTCCCTGAATAATCTCGTACTCCGGAATGGCGTTAATCTGCTGTTCTATGAAGGCGTCATACTGCCGATCATGCTCGTGGTCATCTGCAAGTTCTTTCGGAAAGACGGGCGAAACATAGATCGTGCTCTGGACGAGGTAGGTCGGCTTGAGATAGCTCCTCAGTGCGACCGCGCCCAAAGCCGCAACTACGATAAAGCAGCTCGATGCCAGCAACGCGTGCTTTCTGAGAGCTCTAAACGGCCTGATTTTAAAGGAGGCAGCACCCTCGGTCTTCGAAACCGAACTTATAGAGGACTCCAACGACACACCAATTCGATTCATCTGAACCTCAATTCTTTCAATGCTCGGCCAAGTCAGTCTTTAGCGGTTTGCAAATGTGGCGAGTGTCCCCACCTGAGCGATCGGAGCCAACTGTTGAAGGACAAAACCGGTCTTTGCGATACCGCTTCGAGGGACATACACAATGTCACCATCGTGGAGAGCGACCTCCTCGTTCTTCCCGCGGGTCAAGAGGTCTTTGAATTTCACGAGACGAATGACGCCGGTCGAAGGCTGCAGAATTTCGATGGTGGGATTTCCTGCCTGGGGCGTGATCCCTCCGCTGTCAGCAAGTACACGGACGAGAGTCGATGACCGGAGCAGAACGACGGCTCCCGGGGTTTTTACTTCTCCTAGCACGGAGATAGTCCTGTCCTGATCTCCCGGAACAAACACGATGTCATTCCGTTGAAGCTTTATGTCTGTGAGCTTGGCGGAGCTTCCGAGAAGCTCTTCCAGGTCGACTGAAAAGACCTGATTAGAGCCTCGATACACAACGCACTTTCGTGGAAATCGCGATCCTTTAGCGGAGCTTAGTTCACTCCCTCCCCGGGTAATCGCCTCAAGCAGGGTGGGGGGCTGGTCAAAAAAGAGGACGCCTGGGTGCTCCACGTTGCCCACCAGAAGGATATGGTTCGAGCCGTATTTCGTGATCTGGATGTAGGTTGACGCATTGAGGTAATACACCGAGAGTGCTTTCGAGACTGCCAGGGCTGCGCCATCTCGTGTCAGGCCGCCAACCTGGATGGCACCGACCATCGGAAGAGAGATCCGGTCATCAGGGCCGACGACCTGGACTCCGGAGAGTTCGGGTCTGCCCGTCACCATGATCGAGATCTCGTCGCCGCCGCCGAGCTTATATTCTTCCTCTTCAAGATGCTGCGAGCTTCCCTGGCGCTGCTGCAAGGACTCGGTCAGCTTTGCCGGGTCTGCAGTCTGTCCGGTGAGGGGGAGCGTCATTGAGTAGACGGAGAATAGAGACAGGACGGTTCTAAGCAGGATGCTGCTACGGGTATTTGTCAAAAGAGTCTTTTCCATTTCAGTCCTTGTCGAGATCAACTGGATCGTGGATGAGTTATGCAGAGGGATGGGTGCGCTTCGTTCGTACCCAGGCTGCACCTTTTCGAGATGCCTTTACGATTGGGACCAGCAAGATCAACTTCCACACGATATAGAGCGGGGCATATAAGAGCGATCGAAAGCTCTCGAAGAAGTTTGGACCCATCAGAGAGGCTGCACACAGGTGAAGAGCGATCACTGAGAACGCGACCAGTGCAAAAAGGTGGTCGACATGACTCGGCAAAATGGCCAGAACAAGGAGCAGACAAACCTCGAAGGCCAGCGGCAGACTTAGAAGGTCCAAGAGCGGTTCGATCAGGGCAAGTTTGCCACCGAGAATTGCGTACGACAGTGGCTTGATTTTGTCCTCCAGAAGCGCAAGCCTTCCACCCTCCCATCGCGCCCGCTGGGTGGAGGCGCCACTCTGAGAGACCGGCATCTCCGCTTTGACGCAGGCTGTATTCAGGAACCTCACTCGAAAACCCTTCATCACCAGGGAGAGATGAAACTCCATGTCTTCGACCAGGGAGTACGCATCGTAGGCGTGATCTCGAAGGACTTCGCTTCTAAGCGCGAATCCGTTCCCGAAGACTCCGCAGGACAGACCGAGACGATCGCGTCCGAGAGGCCTGACGACATTCATAGCCTGCAGAGCGAGCTTCTGAATGCTGATGCGCCAGGAAGAGTCCTCGTTTCGAACTTCGTATCTGCATTGAACGACCGGGTAGCGGGCCAACTCTGATCGGATCAACGGGACGAGATTCTTGCTTACGGTCGAATCAGCATCAATGACGAGAACGCCCGTTGCCTGTCCGAGGTTGAGGACATGGCGGAAGGCATAGTTGAGAGCCTGTC
>CAZZZQ010000018.1:7744-10682 GCA_964658405.1 uncultured Sphingomonas sp. | reverse complement strand
AAGGGAGAGGACATGAACTCCGGGGATGGCTGCCGCCAGCTCTGAGGTTCTGTCGTCACAGTTATGAGCCACGACGAGCACGCTCGTGTCCGCTCCTCCAGAGGCGAAGATGCTCTCAAGACATTGGACTATATGGATCTCTTCGTTATGGCAGGGGATGACGACCGTCAAGCGATCGCGGGAGGGCTCCAGACCTGCGGAGACGCGGCCTGATCTCTCAGGAAGCAGGCTCCCGAGAGTCAGGATCAGTAACTCAACCACGAGCGGAAGAGTCGCTAGTATGAGAACTAGAGAGAAGGCGTTCAAAAAGAGATGCAGTACGAGCTCGGTCATAGTCTTTTCTAAACGAACACGTGCGAGAAGCGCTGGGTGGCATTCGGGGTGATGGAAGCAGTCAGCGCCTCCTGGCGCGAGGGCTCTGCCGATTGGGCCCAACCACAACAGAGGAAAAAGAGCTGAACGACCGGCTCGCCGAGGAAGACGGTCGTCAGGCTGAAGCTCGTTGCGACAACGAGCCCTAACATTGAGAAGGCGAAGATACTGTCTTCTCGCTCCCGGAAGGTAACGCAGCAGCGGACGAGACGAACGATGGTGCAGACAAACAGTGCAATTTCCAGAAAGGTTCCGAAGTAGCCCTGCGCCATGGCCATCCGCAGATATTCGTTATCGATGGATGGCTGCTTTCCAGCGAACATTCCGATCCCCCCATCGACAACCGGGAAAGGGGTTCCCCAACCCCAGAAGCCACCTTCTTTAATGAGCGGGGAGTACGTGGCGATGAGCTCGCGTCGATACGAGGCGTTTTGCTGGTCGAGTGAGGATGAATTGCGGAAACTTCCTACGTCGGTGTAAGCATCCAGAACTTTGTAGGTAACACTGAGGGAGATTGCCAATACGATTCCGGCCGCAATCGCTGCCCGCTTCCGGTTCTTCGCCAGGCCCACCAGCGCAACGATCAGGCCGAGCCCGCATCCAATCCACGGTCCTCGAGACTGGGTCATGAAGAGGCCCCCGACGACGAGTGCGGTCGTCACGGTCGATGCATTCAGGCCGGTCGTGCGACGAGCAGACGCTGTGCCTCCCCAAAGCCGACTCCCTCGGAGCCAGATCTGAAGGATCAAACCGCAGGAGAACATCATGCCTGCGCTGATCGCGTGACCGTAGGGGCCTGCCACTCGCGCGAAGCCCCATCTCATTTGCCTCCCCCACTCTGCAGGATGACCGGTCACCTTCTCAACGGCTGCCTGAAAGAGATTGGAGGTCATCCGGTACTCCCAGAGACTGATCACAGCGACGATACAAAGACAGATGATCACGCATTTTGCAACCTGAACTCTCATTCCGTTCGCCTCAATGAGAGTTCTACCAATGAAATAGGGAGCTATCATCGTCAGCGTTAGTTGTGTTGCAGCAAAGATTCCAAGGGTCGCCGGGCGATAGTGTGCATCTGCATAAAATGCGCTCACCGCAAGGAGAGGAACAAAAAGATCAGTGATGCGGAACTTCCATTTAATTCCCGAAGCTATCCCGGCCATCGCGATCACCAGGCCAACCAGCGACGCCGGATCGATCGAGACCCCTTTCACCCAGACCTTCAGATAAAGCGGGGCGAGCATAAGACAGGGGATATAGACATAGAGCATTGCGTCCTGGGCAGGGTGACGACTTAGAAAGTAGATGGTCAATAAAAATGGAATACAAATCAGCAGTGGAACCATGGAGGATGCTCACTTCCTTCTAGTTCCTATGCCATATGCATCATAGGATTGGCCGGTGGAGATAGATCTAGCCTAGCAGGGAGAGTCAGTTTTCAAGCCGATATTGTGCCTTGACTAGTGCCGGATAGTCACACCAAAGTGATCCCTCTTCGGTAATGGATGCCTTGCTGGACGTTCCCCAATTTTTTGCCTAAGCGGGTTTAATTTCTTCTACGGCAGGTAGGTTCGAGGGGTCGCGCCAGAAAGAGATCCTTACCTCGACGCGGCCTGGGGGTGCAGGCAGATGATGCCGCGATCGTAACGCGGTGGTCCCCTCGAGAGTTTTACAAAATCGATCTGGCCTTGAGGCCCCCGCGGCGTACCAACCAACAACCTGGTATCGGCGCGGGCAGATCTGTCCACCCGCTTCGAGGGAGAGCAACCTCGAAGGCCGCGCAATCTTATAGTTGTGGAGGCAAAGGATATCGATTCTCACAGACCGTTCGACCTGCGCTCGACCCCATTCATTCGTCCTGAGTGGACGAGCCAAACCGGGCAAAAAGAGGGGTATTGTGGCCTCGGCTCGCGGATCCCTCTATGACAGGGACATTCATTTGTGATACGAATTATTGGCGATTGAAGGGCAGCGTCTACGACCTGCAGGCTCGGTGCTCATGTTTGACCTTTCTGGAAAGACCGCTGTTGTTGTCGGAGGGACCTCCGGCATCGGACGCGCTATCGCCCTGGGACTTGCCCGGGCGGGGGCCGACGTCGTCGCGTCGTCCAGATCTGAAGAGGCTGTCGAGACCACCGCGGCCGAGATCGAGTCGCTGGGGCGGAGATCACTGCGCGTACCGTCCGATGTTGCCGACCGCCAGTCGCTCGAAGGTCTCCATCGTGCGACCCTCTCCGCTTTCGGGAAGGTTGAGATCCTGGTGAACTCGGCCGGCATCACCAAGCGGGTTCCGACAGCGACCTGCGAGGAAGAGCAGTGGGAGAGGATCCTCCAAATCAATCTGACAGGCACGCTGCGAGGCTGCCAGATCTTTGGGGCTTCCATGTTGGAGCGTGGCTACGGACGCATTGTTAACATCGCTTCTCTCGCGAGCTTCGTGGCCTTCCATGAGGTCGCCGCGTATGGAGCGAGCAAGGCGGCTGTCGCCTCCCTCACCCGCTCCCTGGCGGTGGAGTGGTCTGCCCGCGGTGTCACTGTCAATGCGATTGCACCGGGACTTTTTCCG
>CAZZZQ010000018.1:0-7734 GCA_964658405.1 uncultured Sphingomonas sp. | reverse complement strand
GCTCAACTCTCCTCGCGGCGAAGAGATGCTGCTTCGGACGCCGATGCAGCGTTTTGGAGAGACGAAGGAGCTTGTTGGAGCCGCGGTTTATCTTGCCTCTGACGCGAGCTCGTTCACGACTGGTCAGGTGATCGCGGTCGATGGGGGCTTTCTCGCCAGCGGGGTCAATCAGTAAGCGATGATGAGACTTCTCCAACGCGATGGCCCCTATCGAAGCGATCTCGCCTACGTGGAGGTTGCGTCGAGCGAGATCGCACGGGACATCAATCGAGATGTTGTGCTGGAACTCGTCCGATCGCATCAGCCGGTCGCCAGGTCCGATCTCTCGCGGCTCTCCGGACTGCAGCCGAGTACTGTATCCAATATTGCGGAGCAGCTGATCGCAGAGAAGTGGATCGTTGCGGGTGCCGTCGCAGCGCGGCCACGCGGACGGCGACCGACGATGCTTTCGCTGAACGATGAGCTGGTGATGATCGTCGCGGATCTTCGACCTAACCAGGCGATCGTTGCGATCGTCGATCTGAATGGCCGCTTTCTTTCTCGCGAGTCGGTTCCACTCATCTCTGATCCGGAGCGGTCGACACGCAACATCATCGAGTGCATGAGGATGCTGCGAGAGCGCCACCCGGAGAAATCGTTCGAGGGGATCGGGGTTAGCGTGGCAGGTCGTGTCGATCCTGAGACGCAGCGGCTGATTCTGGCACCGAATTTGAAGTGGCATGATTACGACATCAAGGGCGCGATCGAGGGGGCGCTTGGGCTTCGTGTGGAGCTCGACAATGCGGCCGTGGCATGCCTGCTCTCAGAGCTGTGGTTTGGGCGGATGGACGGCGTTCGCAACGCGGTGCTCGTCACCGTCTCCGAGGGCGTTGGGTGCGCCATCCTTGCCAACGGCCAACTCGTCTCCGGAAGGGGCGGGCTTGCGGGGGAGTTCGGACACGCGCCCATCGACCCGGCGGGGCCGGTCTGTGGATGCGGACAAAGAGGCTGCTGGGAGGTCTTTGCGTCGTCCCGGGCCGCGCTGCGGTTCTATGCTGAGCTGACGCCTGAAGGCAGGGTTGCTTCGATCCAGGAGCTGCTCAACCTGGCTGAAGAGGGTGACGCTGCCGCTCTGGAAGCTGTCAACAAGCAGGCCAGCTATCTTGGCCGCGGCCTGCGTCTTATCACGACTGCCCTGGCCCCAGAGGTCATTCTGATCACGGGCGACCTTACGACCTCGTGGGCTCGCTTTGGCCCGGTCGTCCAGGCTGCACTGGAGGCGAGCATGCTGGCGGGACCGGCGCCACGGCTGGCGATTACGACCGATGGGGAGCTGGCTCGCCTTCGCGGAGCCGCGGCGATCGTGCTTCAGCGACATTCGGGATACCACCGGTCTTCTCATCGTCCTTCACCAGGGATGCGGTCGCGCAGCGCTCGATCTACGCAGACACGAACGCCTGCAGAGCTGGCCCCCTCCGCCAGAGAAAGCCGTCAGGAGATGCCACGGTGATCAGACGGATCCTCGCTGCACTGATCACCATCACGGGGGGCGCGCACTCAGAGAGCGGCTCCGAGGCGTGGCTGCGCTATGCACCGGTGTCGAAGCCGGCGACCTACTCGGCTCTCTCAGCGACGATTGTTCAACGGGATCAGGATCCGATCGCTCAATCAGCGGCGAGGGAGTTGGGGCGCGGACTGAGCTCGATGCTGGGTCGCACGTTCGTCCTGAAGAGCAAGGCCGACGAGGATGCGATTGCGTTTGAGATCGATCCGAAGCTTGGAGGGGACAGCTTCAGGATTACGACGGAGGGTCAGCGTGTCCGCATTCTTGGGGGTTCGTCACGTGGCGAGCTTTACGGAGCCTTTCACCTCCTTGAGTTGGTTGCTGAGGAGAAGCCGTTGCCCGGAGAGGCACAGACCGAGGCTCCCGCTGCGCCCATCCGATGGGTGAACGAATGGGATAACCTCGACGGCTCCATTGAGCGGGGCTATGCAGGACGAAGCATCTTCTTTGAGAACGGTCATGTCCGCCCGGACCTGTCGCGGGTCGGGGCCTATGGACGCCTCCTCGCGTCGGTCGGGATCAATGGGTGCACGGTCAATAACGTCAACTCGGACCTGCGGACCCTGGAGCCGGAGATGCTGCGGGCGCTGGCTCGCATTGCGGACGCGCTGCGGCCCTGGGGTGTTCGGATGTCGCTCTCCGTTGATCTGTCCAGTCCGCAGGTTGTGGGGCATCTGGCGACCTTTGATCCGCTGGACCCTGCCGTCATTGCCTGGTGGCAGAAGACTACGGATGAGATCTATCGACTCGTTCCTGACTTCGCCGGCTTTGTTGTGAAGGCTGACTCTGAAGGGCGTGCCGGACCGTCGCAGTATGGCCGGACTCCCGCGCAGGCCGCGAATCTGCTTGCACGTGCGTTGCAGCCTCATCACGGAGTGGTGCTCTATCGCGGCTTCGTCTATAACCATCATCTTGACTGGAATGATCTGAAGGCCGATCGAGCGCGGGCCGGCTATGACAACTTCCATGCTCTCGACGGAACCTTTGAGCCGAATGTCGTGATCCAGATCAAGCATGGGCCGATCGACTTCCAGGTCCGTGAGCCAGTGTCTCCCCTCTTTGCGGCGCTGCAGCATACCAGCCAGTCGATCGAGCTTCAGGTTTCGCAGGAGTATACGGGGCAGCAGCGCCACATGGTCTTCCTGGTCCCGATGTGGAAGGCAGCGCTTGATACGGATCTGCGGGCTCAGGATCGCAGTACCCCGGTCAAAGAGATCGTCGAAGGTAAAAGTTTTCACCAGCCGCTCGGCGGATTCGTTGGAGTGGCCAACGTGGGGCTCGATGAGAACTGGCTTCATCATCCGATGGCCCTGGCAAATCTTTACGGCTTCGGCAAGCTGGCGTGGAACCCGGATCTTTCGACGGATCAGATCATCGACGGCTGGACACGGTTGACCTTCGGGAATGATCCGAAGGTTGTCGCTACGATCGACGATCTTCAACGCAATTCGTGGCGCACCTATGAACAGTACACCGGCCCGCTTGGCATCGGGACACTGACGGACATTATCAGCGTGCACTTCGGGCCGGGCATCGAATCTGCCGAGCGCAATGGATGGGGCCAGTGGTTTCGAGGAGATCGCAAAGGGATCGGGATGGATCGCACGGTGGCGACTGGAACGGGCTATATCGGCCAGTATCCGCCAGAGCTTGCGAGAGTGTACGAGTCGCTCGCGACGTGTCCTGATGAGCTTCTCCTCTTTATGCATCATGTGCCTTATACGCACGTGCTGCATGATGGCAGGACGTTGATTCAGTATGTCTACGACTCGCATTATGCAGGTGCCGCGACTGCCGGCACCTATGCCTCCCGATGGGAAGGGCTCCGCGGGCTCATCGACGAAGATCGCTATCAGGAAACGCTTCGGCTATTTGAGTACCAGGCGGGTCACGCGGTCGTCTGGCGGGATGCGATCACCGAGTGGTTTGAGCGGATCTCCGGTATTCCCGACCAGCAGGGGCGAGTTGGCCACTATCCTGGTCGCATTGAGGCTGAAGCGATGCAGAGCGATGGCTACACCCCGGTGGCTGTCACTCCCTGGGAGACGGCTTCCGGCGGGAAGGCGATGGTGTGTGAGCGGATGGCCTCCTGCACACTTTCAACGAAGGTCGGCGAGAGGGCAGGTGTCTACAACATTGCGGTGCAGTATTTTGACCTTCGCACCGGTGAGGCAAGTTACGAGTTGTTGCTGAACGGCGCGCCAGTCGGACACTGGACTGCGAACGACATTTTGCCTCCGGCTGTCGTCGATAAGAATCTGGATGGCCATACGAGCACTCGCTATACCGTCCACAACGTTCGCTTGAAGCCCGGGGACACACTTGCTGTTCGCGGCACTCCGAATAAAACGGAGCCGGCACCCGTCGATTACATCGAGATCACACCATGAAGATTATCCATGCACGCCTTATCGTCTGCTCCCCTGACCGCAACTTTGTCACCCTCAAGATTGAGACCGATGAGGGCATCTATGGACTGGGCGATGCGACGCTTAACGGACGGGAGCTTGCGGTTGCGGCTTACCTTTCGGAGCATGTTCTTCCCTGCCTGATCGGACGTGATCCGGCGCAGATCGAAGACATCTGGCAGTATCTGTATCGAGGTGCCTACTGGCGGCGGGGTCCGGTCACGATGACTGCGATCGCGGCGGTCGATGTTGCGCTGTGGGACATCAAGGGGAAGGCCCTCAACACGCCGGTCTACAACCTGCTGGGCGGTAAGAGCCGAGACGGTGTGCTCGTCTATACCCATGCGAACGGCGGTGACATCGCGGAGGCGCTGGACTCGGTGCAACAGCATATGGCGGAGGGCTATCGTGCAGTTCGCGCACAGGCGGGTGTCCCGGGCGTGGCGTCAAGCTACGGGGTTCCGAAGGGTGGGAAGCCTTACGAGCCGGCGGAACGTGGGCTGCCCTCGGAGAGTCTCTGGTCGTCGGAGAAGTACCTGAACTTCGTGCCTTCACTCTTTGAGAAGCTTCGAGTCGAAGTTGGTCCGGATGTGCACCTGCTGCATGATGTACACCATCGCCTGACTCCGATCGAGGCGGCGAGACTGGGAAGGTCCCTTGAGCCCTACCATCTTTTCTGGATGGAGGATCCCTGCCCGGCGGAGCTGCAGGAGGGCTTTGAGCTGATTCGCAGACACACTACAACACCGATTGCTACGGGCGAGGTCTTCAACTCTGTGTGGGATGCGCACGATCTGATTCGCAAGCAGCTGATCGACTACATACGGATGACAGTCGTGCACGGCGGTGGCATCACCCATGCAAAGAAGACGGCTGACTTTGCTGCGCTTTACCAGGTGAGGACGGGTTATCACGGGGCGACTGATCTCTCGCCGATCACGATGGCGGCTGCTCTGCACCTGGGGATCTCCGTGCATAACTTCGGGATCCAGGAGCACATGCACCATAGTCCGCTTACTGACGAGGTCTTTCCTCATCAGTACACCTTTGAAGCAGGCTACATGCATCCTGGAGATGCGCCCGGGCTTGGCGTTGACATCGATGAGAGTCTCGCTGCAAAGCACCCTTATCAGCGTGCCTACCTGCCGATTGCCAGGAAGCTCGACGGGACCCTGACCGACTGGTGAAGCGGTCAGCTGTAGGTTGCGGCGAAGGTGTAGGGAGTGCGCATCGGGCGCGAGAGCATCGCGTTGGCTTCATCGTCATGATTGAAGCGCTCGCGTTCCGGGTCCCACGATAAGCGGCGCTTCGTCTTCATTGCGATGTGGTGCAGGAGGCAGGTTGAACACGCTCGATGCCCGATCTCGACCGGTGCTGTCGGTTGTTTACGCGTGCGGATGCACTCGAGCCAGTTTGCGTGTTGTTCGGTCGCGGTATAAAGGTGGATCTCGTCCGGTCCGATGACCGAGTCGAGAATCTTCGGATCACTTGCCACCAGCGGCTGGATATTGACCTTGTCGGCTGCCGTCGCGGTCGGCGATGCCTGCTCGTCGCGCGTCACGAAGATCCAGCCCTTTGTGCCGTACCACTTGATGCCATTCGGGAGGTCGCCGGAGATGTCCATCGTGACACCGTTGGCATAGACGGCGTGGGTCAGGAACTTGCCGTGCACATTCCACAGGCCGTGGGTCGGAAACTCTGCCGTGCCCCAGATCTCGACCGGGCCGGTGTACTCGGTGTTCATTCCCCAGTGAGCTGTGTCGACGTGGTGGGCGCCCCAGCCGGTGATCATGCCGGCTCCGAACTGCTCCATGCGAAGCCAGCCGGGGCGGTCATAGCCCTTCACCGGCATAACGCGGTCGAGGGTGTAAGGGACTTCGGGCGTCGATCCGAGCCATGCGTCATAGTTGAAGCCTGGCGGCACGGGCATCGGAGCTGGATTGCCCCCAGCGGGGTCACCGGGAAGACCGATTTCGACGTGTTTCACCTCGCCGATACGACCGTTGCGGACCAGCTCACAAGCGCGATGGAACTGCTTCCAGGAGCGCTGCTGGCTGCCGATCTGCAGGATCCGGCCGGTCGATTGGACGGTGTCACTGAGATAGCGGCCCTCAGCAATCGTCAGCGACGCAGGCTTCTGGAGATAGACGTCCTTGCCTGCGCGAACCGCGGCGGCTGCGATGATTGCGTGCTGATGGTCGGGTGTGCTGATGACGACCGCATCGATGTCCTTGTCAGCCAGGAGCTCGTGATAGTTCGAGTAGCTGGTGACGCCATCGTAGGGCTTGCCACTCTTCTCAGAGTAAAAGCCATTGACGAAGAGCCTGCCCTCCTGGACGCGATGATCGGCGAGGTCGCAGACTGCCATGATCCGGGCTCCGTCCACTTTGAGGATGGCCGGCATATCGTGGCCACGTGAGATGCGACCGACTCCGATCGCGCCGACGTTGATCCTTCGACTCGGAGGCATCTGCCCTAAGACATGGGCGGGGACGATCGCGGGGAAGGCGGCGGCCGCAGCGATCCCAATCGATGACCTGATAAACCTGCGTCGATCGACCTGCGCGACCACCTTGCTCATTTGCTACGCCTCCAGATGAACCACATGCGCATTCTTCTGCGCCTTGATGACCAGCTCAGCGGCGAGCAGGCATTGCGTCTGGTCCTGTGCGATGTGCGTTCGATTCACGATGTCAGCTACAAACTGCGGTCCGAATGGGAGTGTCAGGTTGTTGCAGTCGATGTAGCGCGACTCTTTGTGGTCGACGATGAAGAGGTTGTTGCCTGCCTTGTTGACGGCGACATTGATATATTTTCGAACTTCGATATATCCCCTGGTGCCAAGGATGAAGAGGCGTCCATCTCCCCACGTGCCGAGGCCATCCGGGGTGAACCAGTCGAGTCGCACATAGCCGAGGCCCTTGTTTCCGCGCAGGACCATGTCGCCGAAGTCCTGAAACTTCGGTCTCTCCGGATGATTTACGTTGGCGATCTGCGACTCGACAATGTCTGCCTCGGTCGAGCCGGTGTAGTAGAGAAACTGATCCACCTGGTGCGATCCGATGTCGCAGAGAATTCCACCGTAGAGTTCGGGATCCCAGAACCACTCCGGCCTTCCGGTGCCTCCACCCATGTCGCCATGGCCCTGAACGACCTGGTGCGGAGCGATGTTGATGGTCTGGATGACCTTGCCGATCGCTCCGGCCTTGACCAGTTCGCCGGCTTTGACGGCAGCCTTTACCTCAAGTCGCTCGCTGTACATGATGCCGTAGATGCGCTTCGTCTCGGCGATTGTCTTGCGAACGTCCGCGAGCTGTTCAAGTGTCGTGATGCCTGGCTTATCGCTGAGGTAGTCCTTGCCATGTTTCATGACCCGAACGCCGAGCGGAGCGCGCTGGTTCGCGACCTGCGAGCTCAGTACAAGTTGTATGGATGGATCGTTCAGGATCTCATCCTGCGTGCTCACCATCTTCACGTCGGGAAATCTCTTCTTGAACGTATCGAGCTTGTCAGGCTCCGATCCCCATGCGGCGACGAGGACTCCGCCTCCGCGCTGGATCGCTCCGATCATGCCGTAGATGTGATCGTGGCTCATCCCACACACCGCAAATTTGATGGAATATTTTGGCGGAGCGCCCGCGTCCTGCTCGGGTTGAGCTATCTCGTGGACGATGTGTCCGTCACCCGCATGTAACGCTGATGCAGCCTCTGGAAGGGCAGATAACATCCCCATCCCACCTACCGTCCTCAGGAATGATCGCCTGTCTACCGACTGCCCTGCCA
>CAZZZQ010000017.1:0-16436 GCA_964658405.1 uncultured Sphingomonas sp. | reverse complement strand
CGGATGCGTCCGGGAGATGCGACGGAGGTTACGGTTGACGCCTACCCTTCACGCGTCTTTCATGGGCATGTTGTTGAGATTGCCCCGGCGAGTGGTTCGGCGAGTGCTCTGCTTCCTCCGGACAATGCAAGCGGAAACTTCACGAAGGTTGTTCAGCGGGTGCCGATCAAGATCGCAGTCGACGACTCCTCCGACGCGCTTCTGCGCCCGGGCCTTTCTGCCGAGGTGACGATCCATACCGATCAAAGTGATACGCACCGGACAGGTGATTCAACTGCCAAGCCATAGCGAGAGAGATCACATGAGCCCAGAGCAGGAGAAGCAGAAGCAGAAGCCGGGCCACCCACTCTTCGGAGTTGCTGCTGTTTTGCTGGGGGCGTCGCTCGCGGCGTTCTTCGGTCGATTGCTCAGCGTTGGAATCGGCGATCTTCGCGGGGCACTCCATATCGATGCCGACTCCGGCTCCTGGATCGGCACGAGCTACAACATGGGGTTGATGTTCATCGGCCCCTTCTCGGTTTATCTTGGAGGGCTGCTGGGGGCGAGACGAGTCCTGCTGGGGGCCGCCTCTCTCCTGACGTTGCTTTGCTTCGTCATGCCTTTCGCAGGCAATTTTTCAACTCTTATCGTTCTGCTGGCGCTGGCGGGGTTGTCAGCCGGAACCTTCTACCCGCTCACACTCTCGTTCATCCTCCGGAATCTTTCGCAGAGCTATCTCCACTACGGGATTGCCGCCTACGCCATCGACATCGTTGTGACAACGCATGTGGCGCATTCCTACGAAGGGTGGCTGATGAGTTCCCTCTCGTGGCGATGGATCTTCTGGACGACCTCGGTGCTTACTCCGATCATGATTTGCCTAATCGTTGCAGGAATTCCCTGGCAGCCGCTTCCCCAGCCGAAGCCTGGACAAGCAGCCCCTAGCTGGCGCGGTTTCCTCTATGCAAGCCTCGGCGCCGCCCTGCTCTACGGCGCGTTAGACCAAGGCCAGCGGCTTGACTGGTGGCGGTCGGGAACGTTCGTTGCCATGGTCGTATCCGGCTCGTTCCTTCTCCTTGCAGCTGCCGTTCGACACTTCAGCAATCCAAATCCGCTCATTGATTTTCCATTCCTGCGCCGTCGAAATACACTTCTACTCGCATTGGTACTCATGCTCTTTCGGTTCGTGTTGTTGTCCGCGGTCGTGCTTATTCCGAGCTACCTTGCGGCGGTCAGAGGATATCGGCCGGAGCAGACTGGGCCGGTCCTACTCTGGTTGGCCGTTCCGCAGTTTCTCGCCGGGTTTCTAGCCGTGTATCTGCTCGGTCGGATCGACGCACGCCTGATCGTATCTGCGGGCTTCGCCTTGATCGCGGTGGGCTGCCTAATGGATGCCAGGATCTCGTCTGCCTGGTCCGGTAACAACTTTCTGACAGGCCAATTGATCCTTGCTCTCGGAGAAGGTTTCGCATTCAACGGCATGGTGGGAGCGATCGTTCTCGAGATCTTAAATTCGGGTGAGATGGCGAACGCGGCGGCGGTTCTAAGCTTCGGCGGATTCTTTCAAACCATCCGACTCTTCGGAGGTGAGCTTGGAGCGTCGTTCATCCAGTTCTTCCTCCACAGCAGGCAGGTCTTTCATACCGAGTTGCTGTCGTCCGCCATCCGGGCGGGTGATCCTTCGGCGGCTGCGCGGAACAGACTGCTGTACGCCGGGATGCATGCCCACTCCGCAACGACGGACATCGCCTCCGGTCGTGCAGCGTATTTGTTTGTGGGAAGTGTCCGTCAGCAGGCGTTCACACTCTCAATCATGGACGGATTCACCCTTATCGCCTATGCGGCAACGGGATGCCTCTTCATCATTGTCTGCTTCAAACCACTCAACATTGGTTACAAACAGATTATTGCCGCTTCGGCTGCCGGGAAGTCAGCCTAGAAAGGCACTATGCCGCTACGGAACAGCTTCATCGACCGCTTTCTCTTGAACGTCATTTTTTATGTCGCGATGATATCGATCGTTGCAACACCGCTTGCGGCTTCTGCCCAGGTGAGCGGCACAAATGTATCTTCACATTCCGCTGCTGTGTCTTCATCGAGCGTCTCCCTGACGTTGCCATCGGCCGTCGCGATGGCATTACAGCACAATCGCCACCTCATGCTCGCTCGTGACTATGTTCGCGAGGCAGAGCTGCAGAAGCGAATCGCCGAGTCTCACTTCTATCCAATCCTCAAGAATCAGTCAGCAGTGTTGCACATCACGCAGCTCGAAGGAGTAACGATTCCTGCAGGTGCGCTTGGACAAAGTGCAGCCACTGGCCTGTTGCCTACCGACACGCTCCGCATCGACCAGGGTGCAAGCACTACCTACACAAGCGGCACCGAACTTGCCCAACCGATGACACAGCTCTTCAGGATTCGCGCTGGCGTACAGGCTGCAGAGGCCGAACTTCAAACTGCGAAGGTTCAATCCGACGATGCCGATCACAGTGTCGCCCTCCAGATTCACCAACTCTACTACGAAATTCTGATTGAACAGATGCACGGGGACACTGCGAGGGATGCGGTAGATGCCGCGACGGTAGCCCATCAGGAGACTCAGCGCGGTGTGGAACAGGGCCGCCTGCTCGACGACGCTGAACTTGGAAGCCGTACGGATCTCCTGGAGAAGAAACAGGCAGCGCTTCTCTCTCGTCTCAACCTGGACGATCTGACGCTGCGACTTGATGATGCAGTCGGCTTGCCGCTCGGCACTCCCCTTCTCCTCGATGCTGATGCGCTGGGCCTTCCCCCCGTCCTGCCGACGCGGGCGGAGGCAACTGCGCTGGTGCTTGAGAAGAGCCCTGCGGTCCTGATGGCGCGGCAGACGGTTGAGAAGGCGAAGGCTGGTCTCTCCGCCGCTCGAGATGCCTACATCCCGGAGATCACCGGCATCGCACGTTACAGCTACCAGAGTGGCCTGCCGTTCTTCACGCATAACTTTGGCACCTTCGGAGCGGCGGTAACCTATGAGCTGTTTAACGGTGGCGCGCGTGAGGCCACGCTTCGCGACGCGCGAATCAAGCTGACAATGGCACAGACGCAGCTTCTACAGTCCGAGAGCGATGTCAGGATTGAGATCTCTGCCGCCTACGACAAGGAGGAGCAGCTTGAGCAACTGCTCGACGTGACCATCCAGGCATCCGAGGCGCGTGACGAAAGTCTCCGCATCCAAAGCCGGCGACTCGAGGCCAATGCCGAATTACCCTCTCGAGTAGCGGTAGCCCGCGCCGCATCGACCACAGCTCGCATGAATGTCCTGAGCTCACGCCTGAATCTGTTTCTTGTGCGTGACAGCATCAAGAGATTACTTGGCGAGCGGCCAGAGTAGATTCAGTGTTTGCGTACTAAGCCCTCAGGAAAGATGCCGACCAGCTTGAGTTATCGTCTGCTTTATCTTCGAACAGGTCCGGTTGATTCCCTGACCACCAACTCAGGGTTGACGTGCGACACTCCAGGCGCCTTTCCTCCGGCGATCTTCTGGAGCAGCAGTGAAGCCGCGACATTCCCCATCTCGCGCAGCGGCTGGCGGATCGTCGTGAGGCTGGGAGTGTAGAACTCAGCTGCGGGAATATCGTCAAAACCCATCACTGAAACGTCCTCAGGCACTCGCAGACCGGCATCATGGAGCGAGCGGACAGTTCCAGTCGCCGAGACATCGTTGAAGCAGAGGACGGCCGTAAAGTCACGACGCCTCTGAACCAGATCCTGGATGCCTGGATAACCGAGCTCTGGTGAATGTGTATCCTGATCCAGCAGAATCGTGAGCTCAGGGAGCACCTTCAGCCCAAGCTTCCGTGCCACGTGAAGCGTCGATCGCCATCGGCTCCGTGAGTCGGAGCTGAAGAGTTGACCGCGCATATACGCGATCTTGCGATGACCGAGATCGTACAGGTGTTGCAGGGCAAGTTCGGCCGCGCGCTCATGATCGAGAATGACGTTTGCCACGTTCGCCACGGCTCGATGTCCGGCTACGGCAACTGAGGGCAGTGGGGGCTCGCACTCGAGGTGCGTATCGATCATCAGCAGCCCTTCGGCCCCTCGCGACTGCAGCAGGCCTGGATACTCGGCGACAAGATCCTTGCGGTGACGGTGATGCACAGTGAAAAAGAAGTAGCCTTCGCGCATCAGTACATCTGCGGCCCCACTCAACACTTGCGAATGGTATCCATCCCCGAGCTCTGGGAGCATGATCCCAACCGTCTGCGTCCGCTTGCCCTGGAGCGACCGTGCGATATAACTCGGCCGATAGCCGAAGAGCTTCGCCGCCTCACGGACACGCTCGCGTGTCTTCTCCGGGATGGAGCGGTTTGGGGCATCGTTCAGCACAAACGAGACCGTGGCAGGACTAAGGCCAAGGTATTCCGCGATCATCTTCAGACTCGCGGGACGGCCCGGCACCGGCTCTGTGATCGCTTGCTTTGGCATCGTGGGTGGCATCGCCAGTCTAGTTTAAGATGACTACTCTTTGATAGCTTCTTTGTCGGCAGATGTCGATTGCGAGCCGAGCAGGAGCAAGATCAACGCCCCCACAGCAGGAACCAGCAGTCCAATATTCAAAGACCGTGTGCGGCTCGAAAGCAGTCCGGTCAACCACGGCATCACGGCCGAGGAGACCCCGGCGAGAAAGAAGATCGCTCCGCCCTGCTGATACGCCAGCACCCGCGCAAGGAAGACCGGGTAGAGAGGTCCGAGCCCGAAGCCGAGTAGGAGAGATGCAATCAGCAGTGCGCTGCCGTGGACCGCTATCACCAGCGCCACCGTCGACAGCAGGACGAGGGCTAACAGCACCCAGACCTTTTGACGCATCTTCCGTTCGACTGCAGCGAAGGAGCCGAGGCTGCGGCTGGCAAGGAGCCCAGCCCACAGGCATGTCGGCGCCGCGACCGTAAATAGAATCCCCGGCTGCGAACGGTGTGCGTAGGCAGCAAGCCATGAGCCCGCTGACGCTTCGATGCCGGTCGCGAGGACGGTCGTCAGGATCAGTCTGGCAGGGACTGCGCGAAAGATCGTCCAGCTCGGCAAAACGAAGCGTTCACTCCGCGTTAGCCTCTCCTTAATCGTCACCACGAAGATAGATGAGATCGAAAGCACTAGAAAAGCGGTCGCCACCGCAAGGAAGGTGCTCCGGGTGCTTCCGGATCGTAAGGCATGGCTCACAAGCAGAGGGCAGACACACGCACCGATCGCCCACATGAGGTTCAGGCGCACCAGCTCTACGCTGCGACTGCGATGCATCACCTGCTGCCGAAGCAGGCTGATCGACGTCATCGTGAGGCCGAGCCCCGCGCCGTACAACAACATAAGAGGAGATGAGATCTGCTGTCCGAGGAAGGCAAGGGCGAATGACGCGACTGCCACCGCGGCGCTTCCAAGAATGATCGACACCTTTAAAACATTCGTGACGAGCAGTGCGCCCAGTGAACTCCCGAGCCAGATGAACAGAAAGATCAGGCCTGCGCCATGGTCATCCAGATGCCATTCCACGATCAGTGCCGGAAGCAGCACACCGATCAGAGCGCAGCAGACTCCGGTCGCAGCAAAGCCGGCATAAAGTGGAACTCCGTGCAATAACCGGCTTCTCCTGATGGTAGTCCCTTCTACTCCGGTCAACGACGCGTCTCCTCGATCAATCAACCCTACACGCATGGGTCGAATGATGGGAGGCTCGGGCAATTCCTGTACTGGACAAACTATTTCACTTGGAAGGTTGAGTGCGCCGCAGCCTTCGAGTCGGTGCCGACCCAAAGATCAAAGGTGCCGGGCTCCACGGAACGCCGGTGCGTCTGTGGGCTCCAGAACGCCAGCTCGTGCGCTGGCAGTTCGATCGTGACCGTCTGGGTCTCGCCGGCCTTCAGGGTCACCCGATGAAAACCTTTCAACTCTCGAACCGGTCGCGAGGCACTCCCGGCACGTTGGTGAGTGTAGATCTGTACGACCTCATCCGCAGTCACCTTCCCTGTATTTGTGACATCGCAGGCGATCTGCAGGCTGCCATCCTTCGCCATCACTGTGCCGCTGCTCTTCACATTCGCGATCGTAAAGGTGCTGTAGCTCAGTCCGTACCCGAAGTTGTACAGGGGAGCGCTAGAGCCATCCCAGTAGCGCGTGTCGGGCGCGTCTGGAATCTGGGTCAGATTCTCCCCGTAATAAAGCGGTTCCTGCCCGACCGAGCGTGGCCATGTGACCGGTAGCTTGCCGCCAGGAACGGCATCGCCAAACAGCAGGTCGGCGAGTGCATTGCCCCCGTCCGTCCCGGGATACCAGCCATCCAGAATCGCGGCGACGTGGCTCGAGGCCCAGGTAATGTCGAGCGGACGCCCATTCATCAGCAGTAATACAACCGGCTTTCCGGTGGCTACGGCAGCCTCCAGCAGTTGCTCCTGCCGCCCCGGAAGTCCGAGGGTCGACCGCGATGCCCGCTCACCGCTCATGTCCTGCGATTCACCCAGAACGAGGATGGCCACGTCGGAGGACCTGATCAGGTCGACGGCATGGCTGAACTCCGCCTCACGCGCCTCGTTCGTCGTCAGCTTCGGCTTCGGACTTGAGAACTGCTCGTCAAAGATCGACGGCTGGCCCCGCTCAATCTCCACGCCGGGGGTCGAGACGATCTTCAGCTGCGGGTGACGCGCCGCGTAGCGCTGCATGCCCTCAAGCACCGTGACCGAGTCGGCCTGGTGCGCAGCCAGGCTCCACGAGCCCATGATGTCGGCCTTCGAATCCGCAAGCGGACCGATCAGGGCGACCGTGCCGGAGCGCTTCAAAGGAAGCGTCTGCATCTCGTTCCGAAGAAGCACGGCGCTGCGTTCGGCTGCCTGACGGCTCATCCTGCGCTGCTCCTCAGTGACCATCTGCGACGCAGCGGCCTCCGGCTTGCTGTAGGGATCCCTGAACAGACCTAAGCGATATTTGACGGTCAAAATTCGGCGCACCGCTTCGTCGATTGTCGCCTGCGAGACACGCCCGTCGCGGATCGCTGCGGCAAGTTGATCCCGATAGACATGGCTCGTCATCTCCATGTCGATTCCAGCATTCGCGGCGCGCCCGGCGGCATCGGCATCATCCGCCGCAAAGCCGTGCGTCGTCAGGCTCTTCACAGCGTCCCAGTCGCTCACGACAAAGCCGTCGAAATGCCACTGGTCCCGAAGAACATCGTGCAGAAGCCAGTTATTCCCGGCGGCAGGGACACCGTTGAGATCCATGTAAGCCGTCATGAGCGAACCTGTTCCCGCACGCACCGCGGCTTCAAACGGAGGCAGGTACACGTTCCTGAGCTGCTCGTCCGAGATGTTCGACTCCTCGTAGTCGCGACCACCCACAGCCGCGCCATAGCCCGCAAAATGTTTTACGCATGCCAGCAAGCTGTCCGGTCCACCAAGGGTCTCGCCTTGAAATCCTTTGACCTGTGCAGCAGCCATGCGCGAGCCCAGAAAAGGATCCTCGCCAGCGCCCTCCATCATGCGGCCCCACCGTGCATCGCGTGCGATATCAACCATCGGCGCGAAGGTCCAATTAATACCGGCCGCCCTCGCCTCACGCGCAGCCATGTGCTGCGAGCGCTCCGCTACGGACGGATCCCAAGACGCTGCAAGCGCCAGGGGCACAGGGTAGATCGTGCGAAATCCATGGATCACGTCGAAGCCGAAGATCAGCGGAATGTGGAGGCGGCTCTCCTCGACGGCGATGTGCTGGAGGCGGTTGATGCGAACGGGATCCGTAATGAACAGGAACGATCCAACCCCCTTACGGGCCTGATCCTCAGGAGGGACGGTCTGCGGCTCGTTGAGGGCGATCTGGCTCATCTGTTCAATCTTCTCTTCGAGCGTCATCCGACGGATCAGAGCATCGACAAACGCTGATCGTTCAGCGTCACTCTGAGCGGAGGCCTTTGCGCCTGCGAGTGCCGCGCCGGGACGAACCACGCCGGCGATCATCAAAGATGTAAAAGTCGCCGTGGCAACCAGAATGCAGCGTCGAACGAGATCAGTGGACATGCGACTTCCTTGGTGATCAAACAGATGGATCGCCTGGAACAACGGTCATTCAATTCGTTCCCGGTCAATGGACATATGCTTTTTGTATCTCAGGAATTCTAGATAAACGATTGTCTTATGTCTACAGGTATAAATGCCGTGGAATGGCATACCGCTACTTACTTTGTCAGCGCGGCGACGCGAGAATCAATTCGAAGCTCCCTGCCTTCCTTCAGCGTGTAGAACCTGTCCACTGCAAGCCCGCTGAAAGACTGCTTTTTACCATCCGGCCACAGCACGTCGACCGTATCAATGCTTGTCGCGGAGCCCGTTCCGAAGTGAAGACGAAGGTCACTCTGCGAAAGATAACTTCCGCCACTCTGAACCTCGCGCATCTGGTGTGTCGCTCCGCAGGCGATGGAGACGCGGGCGTTGAGCGCGAGTCCATTGGACGGGGAGCCTTCTAGTTCGAGGCTCACCCAGTGATGCGCAGAGTTCCCCTTGATCGCAAGGATCTGCGGCCCTCCCGTCAGGTTCTCGATGACCACATTGAGTACCCCCCGATTGAACAGGTCGCCAACAGCGAGTCCGCGGCTCACCGCCGGCTCCTGCAAGGCGGCTCCGGCCTGCGTGCTGACATCCCGAAAGCTGCCATCTGTTTCATTCCAGAAGAGCAGCTTCGGTTCGCGGTAGCGCGTCCCCAGCCGGGCGTCATCGATCTGCGGATAGACATGGCCGTTCGCGATGAGCAGGTCGAGCCAACCTCGATTATCCGTGTCGAGAAACGCGTCGCCCCAACCTACAAATGGCGTCGTGCTCTTCGCTATCTTTGCCGTATGAGCGACATCGGTAAAGTTCAGCTTTCCATCGTTGCGATAGAGCACGGCATACTCATCGCTGAAGTGTGAGATCGCCACACTCATCCGGCCGCTGTGGTTGTAATCACCCACTGCGACACCCATATTAGCCTGCTCGAGACCATCTTCGCTCAGGGCAACGCCAGCCTCGTTGGCAACCTCGGTGAACTGCCCTCCGCCCATGTTGCGATAGAGATAGTTCGGCTCACCATCGTTGGCGACAAGCAGATCGAGCTTCCCGTCATTATCGAAGTCCGACCAGACCGCACCGAGCCCGAAATAACGCTTGGGGTCGGCTACTCCAGCTGTAGTCGCAACCTCGGTGAAGGTTCCATTCCCGTTGTTGCGGTAGAGCGTGTCGGGTGAACCCTTCAGCCCGCGTGGTCCGCATTGCACGGCGATCTCGTGATACTGGCAGGTCTTGAGAGAGCCAAAGGACGGCAGATTCTTGAGGTCCAGATCGACATAGTGGGGAACGAAGAGATCGACAAATCCATCGCCGTCGTAGTCCCCGAAGGCAAGGCCGGTCGACCATCCTACATCCTTCGATAGCCCGGACGCCTTCGAAACATCGGTGAAGGTCCCATCGTGATTATTGTGGTAAAGCACGACGCCCCCGAAGCAGCTCACGGCGAGGTCCGGCCAGCCGTCGTTGTCATAGTCACCCACCGCCGTCCCCATGGCCCAGCACGGATATGCGACCCCGGCCTTATCGGAAACATCCGTAAAGGTGCCGTCGTGATTGTTGTGATACAGCGCGCTCTTCGCCTTCTTTCCAGCGAGGGCCATCGACACACCGGGAGCATTGGTGAAGTAGATATCCAGCCAGCCGTCGCGATCGTAGTCCAGCAGCGCAACGCCCCCGCTCATCGATTCAACGATGTACTTCTGATCCGGACTCGACAGGTGATCAAAGTGAATGCCCGTGGACCCGGTGATATCAACGAACTGGGGCACAGCCTCCCGCGGCGGCGCACTCTGAGCGTGCACAATCACCCCGCATAGAAGAGGAAGGATGCACGCCGCTTTGCAGACTGTTCGCACCGCCTGTTACTGATCCTTCCCGGCAGCCTGTGAATCGTCGAGCCTCATCTCGGCATAGATCTTTCGCAGTTTCTCCTTCATGTCCTTGTACTTTTCATACGCCGCGATCTCGCGCTTCGCATCGTCAGGACGCTGCATCCGCCGATACAAAGCGCTCAGCCGATAGTGTGCAAGAACGTTGGTAGGATCGCTCGCGACGACTGCCTCCAGTATCGGCAGCGCTTCCTCAAGCTGACCTCGATCGACCAGGATGTGTGCCAGCCCGAGATTAGAATCTGCATCGGTCGGTTGAATCTGGAGAGCCCGGCGGTACAGGGCCTCTGCTGCCTTCGGATCGCTCTTCTCCTCTGCGATCTCACCCATTCGACGAATGGATCTGACGTCGCGTGGATTGGCTGCAATCGCCAGCTGGTACTGCTGCTCGGCCTCCGCGTGCAGAGCCGGGTCCGCCGAGCTGTGGAGCGCCTCGGCCAGCTCGAAATGCAGCCCCGGAAGATTCAGGTCGATCGCGAGCGCCTCGCGGTAGTTCTTCAGTGCGCCCCTCTCATCCCGGGCGCGCTGTAGTTCATGCGCCATCGCCTGATGCATCTGCCCGGAAGCAGGAGCGGTCAGCGAAAGATCGAGCATCGCTTCGCCCGCGAGATCGGAGTAGAGCCGATAGGCCGTGTAAAGCAGGGCAGGATCCGTGGGATTGATCTTGAGCAGCGCGGAGGCAATGGAGGCAGCCTTATCCAGCTCGCCCGTCGAAGAGTAGCTATCGATGAGCTCTCTTCCAACATCCGTCTTGATCGTTGCGTCTTCCATGTGCGGGAAGGCGGCTTCAAGGTCGGCGCGTCCTGCCGTGTCGTCTCCGGTACGTCGCTCGGCGAGACCGAGGAGCGACTGCAGCCGCCAGAGATCCGGCTTCAAGCTCAGCGCGGCGCGCAGCTGCGGGATCGCATCGTGATAGGCGCCCTGGAAGAAGAGAAGGACCCCCAGGTTGCCGTGTGCGTCCAGATTTTTGGCGTCAAGCTTCAGGATCGCTCGATACTCTTCGATAGCCTGATCAGGGTGGTGCTGCTGCAGATCCTGCTGAGCCTGTCGCTGATGCACCGCAACCTGACTTTGACGGGTCGCCTGCCCGGGTGCTTCAACTGCGTGCAGAGTTCTGCCCGCAGTCAGTGCGGTCACTGACACCAGTGCCGCTAGACGGAGCTTTGACGTATGATTCCGATGCATCGCAACCAAATGATACTTGCTGGAGAAGAGGGTGGTCCAAAAAACAAGGAGCAGCACAATGCCGCTCCTTGTCCTTCTTCGTTGGCGAGTTAGAACTCGAGGCGCGCCCCAAGCTGCATGGTGCGACCTCCAACCGTTGTCGTTGTGATGTTGGTGGCGGAACCGGCAAACGAGTTGGTTCCGGGAATGCTCCTCAGTGTCTGTTGCGGGACACCAAAGCTGGGGTGATTGAACGCGTTGGTGGCATCCGCTCGAATCTGCATCTTAACCTGGTCATGGATGGTGAACTTTTTGCCAGCGGAGATGTTTGATTCGTCGACACCCGGACCATAGACACTATTGCGTCCGGCGTTGCCAAAGGTGCCATTCGCGGGAAGCGAGAACGCTTCGGGGTTATACCACTGGCTGATCGAGCGGCCACCGGCAGGCCGGACGCTCACACCCGTTTTGTTGGCGAATTGAACACCAGCCTGCGCATACGTTGCGCCATTGGTGGTCACAGTGAAGGGGTTTCCACTTGAAAGGACAAGCGTGCCCGAAACCTGCCAGCCGCCTACGACCTCATCCAGCAGCCAGTTATGATTCAGGAACTCACGACCGCGGCCGAAGGGAAGATCGTAAACGATGTTTCCTTTGAGCGCGTTGCGAACGTCGAAGTTCGACGGACCGTAGTTGGCAGCGGGATTGTAGGCGTTCTGGTAGTTCTGGTCACCTGCTCGGCTACCCCAGCTTGATGAATCCTGATCGTCCAGGAAGTGTGACCAGGTGTAGTTGAAGTTGAAGCTAACCCCATGCGCCAGCCTGCGCGAGATGGAGGTCTGCAGTGAGTTGTAGTTCGAGATGGCGTTGTTGGTACTTCCGCCGATACTCTGAAAGCCGGGATACGGCCGGCCGGTGGGGCTATCGTTCGGGCCAAGAAGATTCTCAGGGACCTGGTTGATATCCACCGGGAAGTTGAGATTCAGACCATGACTGGCCACATAGGCAATCTCGGCAACCATATTCGTACCAAGCTCATGCTGCATCGCGAAGTTCCACTGGTAGATCTGCGGAGTGGGCGTGTGGTACTGGTTGTAGGTCGTGCTCTGGCCATTGAAGCGTGTGGGACTGGTCGAAGCTGCCGTATAGGGAAGATTGGCTCCGGATCCATCCAGCTTCGTTACCGCCGTGATCCCGTTGGTCTGGTCCGAGAGACCACCGCTTGAGCTGAAGGCTCCGCCCATACCGCCACCGTAGGTATCGAGGCTGAGGTTATAAGCATAGATCCCGAATCCGCCACGAAACGTGGTCAACGCATCGGGCTGCCATGCAAAGCCAATTCGCGGGAGGAAGGTGTTCCTCGCATCGGCCTGGAGATTCTTGCGGCCGTTTGCACCGGTGCTTGCAAACCATGCCGCACCCAGTGTGCCTGTACCAGGATTGGCGACCGTCGGATCGAAGGCAGTGATGTTGTTATGAACCTCGCTCCATCCATGACGGATCTGATAGCGCAGGCCGAGGTTGATGGTCAGGTTCGGACGAATCTTGTAGTCGTCCTGAACAAAGACCTGCGGGCTCTTGAGACGACCGCCGTACTCCGGTGAAACGTTCGCGCTCCACGACTGTGCCTGACCCAGGAGGAAGTCGGCGTAGTTGAGGCCGGTCGTCGTATCAGGCGACGCAACGCCGTTGCCGTCGAGCTTCCACTGTTGCGTGTACTGACCGGAGAAGCCGAGCGTTCCGGCGTTCGTGTTGCCCCATGCTGTCGAGTTGTCCTGGTAGATGAGGAACTCACCGCCGAAGTGGAGAACATGCTTTCCACGGATCATCGTCACGACGTCCGACGGGTCAAAGACATGCTCCTTGTAAACAGCATTGGCGCTCGGCTGAATCCACGCATACGGGTAGGGTGCTCCAAACTGAATTGCCGGAATATCGTCTGCCTTGGCAAACTGCCAGCCAAGTTGTGACGCATAGCCTTTGCCCAGCGACTGGTCGGCGAAGAAGTTGCCCTGGTAGGTATAACCCAGGCGAACCTCGTTGATCGTCCTATCGCTGATGCTCCATACATCGGTGATCTGGGCGTTGTAGTTATCGACATCGCCCGACTGGCAGCCGATGGGACATGCCGTCACTGAGTTCGGATACTGAACCGGGGTGTCGCTCTGCGTGACCGACGTAGTAATCCGGTTATGCTCGTTCACGTCGTAGTCCAGGCGTCCAAAGTACTTCCGGTATGGCGTGGACTGCGGGTTGCTGGAAAAGAAGTTGTTTTGGAGCAGGCCCACCGAGTTTGTATTGCCTGCGACAAAACGGCCACCGGGAATGTGGTTGGTGGGCGTTGGATAGTAGGTCTGGAACTTGGTGGCAACCTTGTCGAAGAGCGAGTTAGGAATCGCGTTTGAACCGTACTCACTTGCGAACGATCGACGGACAGGGTACGGATTTCCCTTCGAGTCACGCGCGATAGTCTGAGTCGTGGGATCGTAGATCGTAGGCTGGCCGGAGAAGTCACCGCCCTTGACGGCCTCCGTCGGCACGGTGTTTGTGGAGTTGCTGGAAGACCCGTGGTTGATGGTTTGATCGTAGTTGAAGTAGAAGAACATCTTCTTCTTTAGAATTGGGCCACCGATGGAAGCTCCGAAGTTGTTATAGCGCAGGAACGGAACTGGAACGGTGTTGCCGAAGCCGTACGGTGCAGCGTTCAGCGCATCATTTTGAAAGTAGTCATAGGCAGAGCCGTGGAAGCTGCTTGTGCCGCCCTTGCTGATCTGATTGAAGACGACGCCGCCGATTCCATACTGTGCAGAGAAAGCCGATGTCGTCACCTGAAGCTCGCCAACGGTCTCGAAGATCGCGGGGTTTGCATTCGCGCTGTGCGAGAGCGTCGTCGACGCACCGTCCGCAAGCACATTGCTGTAGGGGAGGTTGCCATTGATCGAAGCCTCCTGTCCCGGATCGCTGGCATTGCTCTTGGCCGTGCCCGATGCACCCGGGAGGAGGATGGTGAAGTTTTGCCAGTCCTGACCGACGTTGGGGAGTTGTGCCATCGCCTTCGCTTCAAACGTAGTGGACTGCTCAGCGTTTTCGGTGCGCAGCAGCGTCGCATCCGTGTTGACCACGATGGATGAGTCGACAGATCCAATCTTCAGCGACGCGTTGATCGTCATGAGGCCGACTTGAACGGTGATCGACGAGCGTTCAAACTTTGTGAAGCCGTCTTTCGAAAATGTAATCTGGTACGTTCCAACTACGATGGACGACGTATCGAAGATTCCGTCCTTATTCGTGGTCAGTTCCTTGCTGACACCGGTATTTTTATTGACAACCGTGACCGTAACATCGGGCAGAAGAGCGCCGGTGCTGTCGGTAACCGTCCCTCGAATGTCGCCGGAGTTAGTGCTCTGAGTGTAAGTGGCCGGTGCTGCCAGCAGGCATGCAAGACCAAGTGCGACGCGGAGAGACCGTAGCCTCATTGTGAAACCTCCCTGAAATACTGCCCAACAAATCTCTTGAACGTGATCTCTTGCGAAGGAGTTCATCTTGAGAAGACACACGTTTGTCTTTGTTAATGCGAGCCAGTGTACCGTGTGCCGGGGAACAACTGTCAAGAACAATTAACTGCCCGCAAGCTTAACCGCTTTACTGCCATAGATCGTTCAAGTCCGCTAAACAAGGGTTTGTCTTGAGGCCTTCCGACTCGAGCGCTGATTGACAGCTCTAAGGCTCCCGGTGCCTAATGCTTCCTGGGTCTTTGCCGCACCCAAGGGCCTGCCTTCTCCCTTACGAGGCCTCAACTGCCTTTTCGGGTGATGAACAGCCCGGAACCTCTTTACTTGCAAGGAGATATTGATGCACCGATTTCTGAGCGGATCTCTTACGATCGGCTTGCTGAGCCTCTCGGTTTCCCCCGTGCAGGCTGAGCGCGGACGCTCCGTCAACGAATGGCTGACCACGGCGGATCGAACGTCTCTTCTGGCTAGACAACCGGCTATCCCATTGTCTTCGAAGCAGAACGATAACAAAGGTCTGACTATTACGATCGACGACTCAGATCGGTCACAGACCGTGGATGGCTTCGGCTTCGCGCTTACCGGCGGCAGCGCCCAATTGCTGATGAAGATGGACCCGGCTAGACGAAGCGTTCTTCTTCGTGAACTCTTCGGCCATGGCACGGACGATGCCCACGTCAGCTACATCCGCGTGAGTATCGGAGCCTCTGATATGAACGATCACGTCTTCACCTACGATGATCTGGCAAGCGGTGAACGTGATCCGGAGCTCAAGCGCTTCAGCATCCGTCCCGATGAAGCAAATGTCATTCCTGTCCTCAAAGAGATCCTCAGCATCGCACCATCGATCAAGATTCTCGCGTCTCCGTGGACTGCTCCGTCGTGGATGAAGACTGTTGAAGCCGCAAAGGGGGGCTCGCTCCGGCCGGAGATGTATGAGACGTATGCCCACTACCTGGTCCTCTACCTTCAAGTAATGCAAGGGGAGGGCGTCCCTATCGATGCCGTCACGATCCAGAACGAGCCTTTGAATCCGCACAATACGCCGAGCATGATCATGCAGGCCTCTGAACAGGCCATTTTTATCAAAGAGGCTCTCGGCCCCGCCCTCGCAAAGAATGGTCTCCACACGAAGATCATCCTCTACGATCACAACTGCGATCGCCCCGACTATCCCCTCACGATCTTGAAAGATCCTGATGCTGCTCGGTACGTCAACGGCTCTGGCTTTCACCTGTACGCCGGTGATATCGGCGCCATGAGCCAGGTTCATAACGCCTTCCCTGCCAAGAGCCTATACTTCACGGAGCAGATGGTGATTGAAGAGCAGCATGACGGAGTTGCGCAGCCAATCTCCCATCCGGTGGACCGCGTCGTCATCGGGGCCATGCGTAACTGGAGCCGCAATGTTCTTCTATGGAACCTGGCCGCCGATCCGCACTTTGGTCCACACACGGACGCCGGTGGTTGCCCTGTCTGCCAGGGCGCGATCACCCTCGATGGTGACACCGTTCAGCGAAATATCGCCTACTACGCCATCGCGCAGGTATCGCGCTTTGTTCCTCCCGGCTCGGTTCGGATTGGATCGACGGAGCCGGCGGATGGCAGCCTCCCCAACGTCGCGTTCACCACTCCGGAAGGCCGTACCGTTCTTGTGGTCGTCAACAGCTCCTCTGATCTGAAGAGCTATCACGTGATCTTGCATAACCGGACATTTCAGACAACACTACCCTCGCACAGTGCGGCCACGTACGTCTGGTAGTAACGCTCAGACCTGCACTTCTTCTTCCGGGTCAGAAGTTATACCGTAGCCCGCCCTCAACACGGCGACC
>CAZZZQ010000016.1:0-17028 GCA_964658405.1 uncultured Sphingomonas sp. | reverse complement strand
CCACGGCCCTGGCGGCCTTCGAAGTTGCGATTGCTGGTCGAGGCGCAGCGCTCGCCGGGTGCGAGGATGTCCGGGTTCATGCCGAGGCACATGCTGCAGCCGGGCTCGCGCCACTCAAAGCCTGCCGTCTTGAAGACGAGGTCGAGGCCTTCGCGTTCGGCCTGCGCCTTGACGGACTGGCTCCCCGGGACGACCATCGCGCGGACCGTCGTCGCGATGTGGTGGCCGCGAACGACCTTCGCGGCGGCGCGGAGATCTTCGATGCGGGCGTTGGTGCAGGAGCCGAGGAAGACCGCATCGATCGTGATGGCTTCGATCGGCGTGCCGGGCTTGAGGTCCATGTATTCGAGGGCGCGCTCGAAGTTTTTCTGATCGGCCTCGGAGGCGGTGGGATCGGCCAGCGGGACCGTCGATTTCACGCCGGTGACCATGCCGGGCGAGGTCCCCCAGGAGACGGTCGGCGTGATTGTCGCGGCGTCGATGGTGAGCTCACGGTCGAAGGTTGCTCCCTCGTCGGTGATCAGCGTCGACCAGTACGCGACTGCCTCATCCCATGTGGATCCGGCAGCGGGGGAGAAGCGGCGACCCTTCAAATACTCGAAGGTGATGGCGTCGGGGGCGATCATGCCGGCGCGTGCACCCGCCTCGATGCTCATGTTGCAGATGGTCATGCGGCCTTCCATCGAGAGCGCGCGGATGGCAGAGCCCGCGTACTCGACAACATAGCCGGTGGCGCCCGCGGTGCCGATCTCGCCGATGATGTGGAGGACGATGTCCTTCGCGGTGACGCCGGTGGGCAGCTCGCCTTCGACGTTGATCCGGAAGGTCTGCGGCTTGGACTGCGGCAGCGTCTGGGTCGCCATGACGTGCTCGACCTCGGAGGTCCCGATCCCGAAGGCGAGTGCGCCAAAGGCTCCGTGGGTGCTGGTGTGGGAGTCTCCGCAGACGATGGTCATGCCCGGCTTCGTCAGGCCGAGCTCGGGGCCGATGATGTGTACGATGCCCTGCTCGGGGGACTGCACGTCGAAGAGCTCAACGCCGAAGTCTGCACAGTTCTGACGCAGCGCGTCGATCTGCCGCGAGGCGATCTGGTCGACGATATGCAGGCGGTCCTGCACGCTGCTGGTCGGGATGTTATGGTCAACGGTGGCAACGGTGCGGTCGGGACGGCGGAGCGTGCGACCAGCGAGACGAAGACCCTCAAAGGCCTGCGGGCTGGTGACCTCGTGGACGAGGTGCAGGTCGATGTAGAGCAGGGCCGGTTCGCCGACCGGCTCTGCGACGAGGTGCTGCTGCCAGACTTTTTCGAAGAGTGTTTTTGCAGTCGTATTCATTACTGTGCGTCCTTGTGTTCAAGTGCCTTGGGGGTAGTCACGCCAACTGCCGCGATGGGGATCTCGTGCGGTGTGCCGTCAGGATCGACGAGGATGGCGTGCGTGATGTTCTGAACGATGCCGGAGCCGGCGAGCGGCTCGGCGGCCCAGCGCGCGATGCTGTGGGTGAGCGCCGGCGGAATGCGAGTTGCGGCGGTGCCGTCAGGAGTCATGGCCTGGTCGGGAAAGATCCAGAGGGTGTACTCAGCCTCGGGCTGGGCGGTGGTCTTGCTGTCGCGGATCCAGTCGATGGCAGCGAAGACCATCAGCGGCTCGCGGGCGTTGAGGTCGACCCAGAGCAGGCCGCGCGAAGGGCAGAAGTGGACGACGCAACCGCTGATCGAGAGGTAGCGATTGTCGTCCGACCAGATCTTTCCGGGGACGGAAAGGAAGTCGAGCGCGGTGTTCGCAAGCGGGCGGTACTTGCCGGCGACGGCTACGCCCCAGAAGGTCTGCGGCGCAGTGAAGTACTGCGCCAGCATGGGGCGGAAGCGGTCATCCTGGACCAGCGCGTTCTCACGGCCGTCCTTGTCGGTATCAGACGGGCCATACTGCCACAGCCACTCGACATCGCTCTTGTGCGGCCGATCGCCCTTACCTTTGCCGAGATGAAACTGGGCATGCGCGAGCGGTGCGGCTGCGAGGAGCAATACGGCGGCGAGTTGGAGGATGCGGCGCATGGTGTATGGGTTCACCCTTTGGAAGCTTTACGCTTTGCGGCGAAGATCATGATCGAATTTGCGATCACAAGGATGAAGACTCCGCTTGCTGCAACGACGATAGGACGGGCCCCTCTGAAGCATTGAATGATGAGGCCGGTCACGATCGCTGCGTTCATCAGGATGGCCCGGGTCCGCAGCGTCATGGGTTGGTCGGTCTGCATCACTGTTCTCTAAACCGCGTGCATGGCCTGGCGCCGATCGATCGACTCGGTCAGCGACTGGTGGACGAGCTTGCCCATCTCCTGCGTGGTGACGGTCTGGGAGGAGCCGCGTGCGATATCGGCTGTGCGGTAGCCTGCGTCGAGCACCTTGAGCACAGCGTTCTCGATCGACTTCGCATCGGCTTCAAGCCCGGCGGAATGACGCAGCACCATGGCCGCGGTCAGGATGGCACCGAGCGGATTCGCCTTGCCCGTGCCTGCAATATCCGGGGCCGATCCGTGGACCGGCTCGTAGAGGTTGACGGCTCCACCGAGTGTTGCGGAGGGCAGCATGCCGAGCGATCCGGTGATGACGCCGGCCTCGTCCGAGAGGATGTCGCCGAAGAGGTTCTCGGCCAGCACGACGTCGAAGTTGCGCGGGATGTTCATCAGGTGCATCGCCATCGAATCGACCAGCTGATGCTCGAGCGTAACGTCCGGATAGTCCTTCGCGACCTCGGTGACGGTCGCGCGCCAGAGCTGCGAGACCTCGAGGACGTTGGCCTTGTCGACGCTGGTCACCTTCTTGCGGCGCTTAGAGGCCTGCTCAAACGCGACACGGGCTACGCGGATGACCTCGTCGCGGCTGTAGCGCATGGTGTTGATGGCCTCGTTGGTCTCGCGGTTCCACCAGCGGGGCTCGCCGAAGTAGAGGCCGCCGAGCAGCTCGCGTACGAAGAGGATATCGACACCTTCGGTGACCTCGGGGCGCAGCGGCGAGCTTCCGCTCAGGGCCTTGTAGGCGATCGAGGGGCGCAGGTTGGCGAAGCCGCCGAGGGCCTGGCGGATTTGCAGCAGGCCGGCCTCGGGACGCTTGTCCGGGCTGAGCGCGTTGAACTTGTTATCGCCGACGGCGCCGAGCAGGGCAGCGTCGCACTCGAGCGTGGCGTCGAGCGTTGCCGTGGGCAGCGGCGATCCGGCCTCTGTAATCGCTACGCCGCCGATCAGCAGCGGAACGAAGGAGAACTCGTGTCCGCCAAGCTCAGCTACAGCACGCAGAATATTGAGGGCTTCGGTGGTCACTTCCGGACCGATGCCGTCACCGGCAAGGACTGCAATCTTCAGACGCATAAGGAGACTCTCTTTTACTTTCTTATTTTGTGATCAGGCCGGGACGACGGTCTTATCCGGCTGCAGCAGGCCGATCAGGTCCTGATCGTAGATCGACTTCTTGCGGTCGGTCAGGTCTGTAAAGCGATGGTAGACCTCATCGAGCTGCTCGCGTGTCAGCGGATGACCAAGTTCGGCAAGCCGCTGCTCCAGCACGCGCCGGCCGCTGTGTTTACCGAGCACAAGGTTGGTGGAGGAGACGCCGACCGAGGCCGGGGTCATGATCTCGTAGGTCAGCGGGTTGGCGAGCATGCCGTGCTGGTGAATGCCGGATTCGTGCGCAAAGGCGTTGGCGCCGACGACGGCCTTGTTCGGTGAGCAGCCGAAGCTGATGCACTCAGAGAGCATCTGGCTGGTCGGGAAGAGCTGGTTCATGACGATGTTATTGGTGTGGGGGAAGCGGTCGCGGCGAACCATGAGGGCTGCGGCGATCTCTTCAAGTGCGGCGTTTCCGGCGCGCTCACCGATGCCGTTGATGGTGCACTCCACCTGCCGGGCTCCGCCCTCGATGCCTGCGAGCGAATTCGCGACGGCCATGCCGAGGTCGTTGTGGCAGTGGGTCGAGAGTGTGACGATCGGGAGGCCATTGGTCCCGACCAGCCCGGGAACGCGCTCCTTGATCGTGCGGAAGAGCGCCGTGTACTCCGCCGGTGTCGTGTAGCCGACGGTGTCGGGCAGGTTGATGGTGGTGGCTCCGGCCTGCACGGCGAGCGTAACGATCTCGACGAGGAAGTCAATGTTCGACCGGGTGGCGTCCTCGGCGGAAAACTCGACGTCCTCGGCGTAGCTCTTCGCGAGCCGGACGGATTCGACCGCCTGCTCAAGCGCCTGGGCGCGGGAGATCTTCAGCTTGGCCTCGAGATGAAGGTCCGAGGTCGCGAGGAATACGTGGATACGGGACTTCTGGGCGGGTTCGATCGCGCGGGCGGCTGCTTCGATGTCGTCACGCCGGCAGCGGGCAAGGGAGGTGATGCGCGGGCCGTGGACCTCGCGGGCGATGGCGCGGATCGAGTCCGCATCGCCCGTCGACGCAATGGCAAAGCCAGCCTCAAGAATGTCGACCCCGAGCGCAGCAAGCTGGTGCGCCATGCGGAGCTTCTCTGCGGGGTGCATGGTGCAGCCGGGCGACTGCTCGCCGTCGCGCAGTGTGGTGTCGAAGAATACGATTTGATCCTGGTGTGGCATGCTCGTCTGCACCCTCTGTTTCAGTCTCCTCATCATAATGCAGGCTTATGATGAGGTCACGGGATATCAGACTTTCTAATGAAGGTATTGATCTCCGTGCAATGTGACCCATCCGGAGTGTGCACGTGGACCTGTTCCAACTGGAGACCTTTCTAGCCGTAGCCGAGGAGCGCAGCTTCTCCCGTGCGGCCGCTCGGCTGCATCGAACGCAGCCTGCCGTCAGCCAGGCGATCTCGAAGCTCGAGGGCGAGCTGGGCGAGGTACTGTTCGAGCGCTCGTCGCGGGATGGCACCCTGACGGACGCTGGCGAGGTGCTGAAAGAGTACGCGCAGAAGCTGCTGAACCTTAGAACGGAGGCTGCCGGCGCACTCGGCGAGCTGCGGGAGCTTCACCGTGGGAGGCTGAACCTGGCGGCGAATGAGTACACCAGCCTTTACCTGTTGCCGATTCTGGACGAGTTCCGCCGGCAGAATCCGCGCATCAAGATCTCGGTGCAGCGTGCGCTGGCGAGCCGGATCCCCGACGAGGTCCTGATGCACTCGGTCGACCTCGGCGTGCTGTCCTTCCGGCCGGACGACGCGCAGGTGCGGTCGGTGGTCGTCTATCGGGACGATCTGGCCTGTGTCGTCAATCCGCAGCATCCGCTGGCGAAGGCCGGGGAGGTCTCGATCAGGCAGCTGGGTACGCAGAACTTTATCGCCCACAGTATTGCGTCGCCACAGCGCCAGAAGGTCATCCAGGTCTTCAACCGCCACAAGACGCCGCTGCGCATGGGGGTGGAGCTGCCGTCGCTCGAGGCCATCAAGCGCTTCGTCGAGATGGGGAACGGGGTTGCGCTGGTTCCTGGACTGACGCTTCTGCGGGAGCTGCAGAGCGGAACGCTGGTCCGTGTCAAGGTCCGAGAGCTGCAGATGGAGCGGAAGCTGCGGCTGGTCTACCGGAAGCAGGCGAGTCTTTCGCATGCCGCGCTGGCCTTCCTGAAGGTCGTCGAAACGTATGCGAAGGCGCATGGCGATCCCTACTGCTTCGAGGCGGAGCGGACAAACTGATTTACGCAGGGACCGGAACATTTAGGCGCGGCTGACGTCTGTATGTGCAGATGACCGCCTCGCTGAGTTTGCCGGGCAGCATGATGTTGACAGGAGATCTACCATGACCACGAAGCAATTAGGCATGCAGGGACTACGGGTAGGAATGCTGGCGCTCTGTACCTTCGCCGTGACCGCGCTCCCCGTAATGGCTCAGGACGCACCGCCCCCGGCGCAGGATGGCCAGGGCCCTGGCGGCCACCGCGACCCGGCCCAGATGGAGGCTCGTCATCTTGAGATGATGACCAAGCATCTGAAGCTCACCCCGGACCAGGTCACCCAGGTGAAGGCGATCATGGATGGGCAGCACGCCGACATGATGGCGATGCGAGGCGATACCTCCATGTCCCGCGAGGATAAGCGCAGCAAGATGATGGCGATGCGCCAAGACGGTGAGGGCAAGATTCGCGCCGTACTGACCGACGACCAGAAGCCGAAGTATGACGCGATGCTGGCCAAAGAGAAGGAACGGATGGAAAACCGTCGTGATGGCGCCGGCGGACCTCCTCCCCCGCCACCCGCGCAGTAGTACTAAAGCAGCGGGTCACACCGTGGCCGGAGACGTCCCATACGTCTCCGGCCATCTTCTTGCAGGGGGTGTGCTTCGTGGAAGCGCTGCTGCGGGTACAATGAAATGCAGTGGCGGTGCCCGTCGCAGGTTGTGCGAAAGCGCATTCAGGCGAGACTCGGAGCGGTGTCGCGCAAACGTTAAGGGGTTCGACGAAGAATGAAGAAGACGATGTTGTTGGGCGCACTGATCCTGTCTGCGATGACCGCTTTTGGGCAGGAGAGCCGCCAGGACGTAAGTGTCAGTGCCTATGGCTTGCTCGCTCCGAACGTAACCGGCAATGCTGTCCACATGACGACGACCCGTACCGTAGGGTTCCTCGGCAGCTACCGGTATCTGCTTACGCCGCGCAGTGGGCTCGAACTGAACTACAGCTTTGCACAAAACTCCAATAAGTACATCACCAGCTTCATCCCGAACGGCCGCATTCACACCCGGCAGCAGGAGTTGTCAGCGGCGTACGTCTACAACATGACCTTCAAGCGGTTCAATCCGTTTGTCGAGGCTGGCCCGGGCGCGATGATTTACACCCCGATCAAGGACTACGGCACGAACAACCTCGACGCGAAGGGAAATACCCGGATCGGCGCAATGTTCGGAGCCGGCGTAGCGTACGAGATCAGCCCCAGCTTTGACGTTCGCGCAGAGTACCGCGGATGGGTCGCCAAGGCGCCTGACTTCGGCATCTCTGACATCAAGACAAACCGCTACGAGGTTCTCTCGATGCCTGCAATCGGTGTCGCGTACCACTTCTAAAAGCCTGTTCGCACCATCAGAAAACCCCGGCACCTGGCCGGGGTTTTCTGCGTTACAGGGACTTCCTGCTTAGAAGTGGTACGCCCCGCCGATCGAGAACATGCTCGGCGTCAGGCTGTCATTATTCGCCGAGTAGCCGCTCCGCGAGAAGCCGAACCAGCGCTGATACTCGTAATCGGCGCGGGCGCTGAAGCGGCGCGTGAGGTGTACGTCGACACCGCCACCAATCGCGCCCATATTCGAGGCCAGGTTCGCGACGCTGTAGGGATAGTTGAAGACGCCGCGGCCAATCATCAGCTTCGCGTAGGGCTGGTAACGCCCGTAGTGCCTGCTGTAGCGGCCTCCAACCTCATACGTCCGCTCATAGGTCTTCAGATTCTGATCGTAGTCGCTGATGTACTGATACTTGACCTCGGCTCCGAAACCCTTATGAAAGTCCAGGTCGGCGAAGATACTGTAGCCGTTGAAGCGGCTGCGTTCATAGTCCGAGTTGCCATTGACGAACGTCCCGCCAACCTGGCCCTCGGCGATGCGGCTTGCGGTGTAATGAGCCTGAGCGCTTGCGATCGACGCTCCTCCGATCATGAAAACAGCGATCATTGCCTTGAGCATGGTGGTCCTTCCGAAGGGCTCTGGGAGTAACGGCTGACGTACCTGCCGCGGCGGTGCAACTTCATATCTTGGGGATGATGCTAGGGGAGTGTAGGACATGTCTGAGACCTTGTAAGACCAATCAATCGACCAGGATGAACCTTGATCAGTGCAAAAACATCATAGCCTGATCCGGAGTGGTTTGGCTCCGGATCAGGCTACATTGACGCTATTACCGGGTTGGCGGCGGAGTCGCTGTTCCCGTTGTGGGAGCCGCTGCCGGAGCAGCATCCGTCGGTGCCGGGGCAGCGGGTGCAGGTGCACCAGCCGCCGGCGGTGCCGCCAGTGCCGGATCAACCGGAGCCTTGTAGTAAGCCAGCTTGATGTACACCGGCTCAACCTCAAAGGGCATCTTGTCGGCAGGCATCAGGAGCGGCTCAAAGGTGCTGTGCAGGGTGATGACCTGGTCGGTCCACGGATCGTAGCGCAGGAAGCTTGAAAGCGGTACGGCCGCCTGCTGCTTCAGATCCTCCTGGTTCAGCTTTCCGCCCTTGGCGAGCATCGGCTGGAGCCAGAACGTGTGGTCCTTGTCATCCTTCATCAGGCCGTCGCCGATCATCGGCTCCGTCAGTGCCTTCAGCGCCTTTGCACGCTGCTGCAGCTGCTGGAGGTAGAGACCGAAGTACTGCTGACCATCGACCAGCTCCTTCGCATTCAGAAGCTCGATCGCCTTCTTGGCTGCAGCGGTGTTATCCGCGTCCGTGTGGTGCATCGGAATCTTGCTGAATACCGACGTGGACGGGAAGAGGAGGCTGTCCGAGAAGGCATACTTCGTATCCAGACGATGGCCCAGAACGATGTGGCCAAGCTGGAAGGCGAGCAGTGCGTTCAGATTGCCCATCTGCTGCGCTCCATCCTGAGTGACGACCGCGGTGGTGTCGATCAGGCTCTTCGAGAGGACGATCGTATTGCCGATCGCCATCGACTCGAGCGGCTCGGTCAGCAGGGTGCGGACGCGAATCGGGCGGGAGAGCTGGATGCCGTTGTAGATCAGGATATTGTTCGCGAGGTCAGCAAGCGTCTTGTCGAAGTCACTGGGGGCAGCGAGTAGACCGGCCTGGAAGAGCCGCTCTACGACGTTGTCTTCCGCTTCCTTGATCCACTCACGCTGTGCGCCGAGGGGGCTGACATCCTGAGCATCATTGCTGACGTCAGTCGCTCCGACTACGTCCAGCGTCGTGTTCTCAGCTTCCTTGTTCGGAACCTTCAGGACATAGCCCCAGATGTGATTGATGGCCTTGAACTTGAGGGTCTTGGTGGCGCTGCGGGAGTCGCTCTCCTCAACGTAGAAGGAGGTCGGGAGCCAGAGATCCGGCTGGACATTCGTCCGCCACGAGTCGAAGTGATAGTACTCGCTGATCGTCTGCTCGCTGCCGGCGAAGTCGCCGTTGAAGCGAACGACGTTGCCGTTCTGGCGCTCGATCCAGATGCGGCCAAAGAAGCGGCCCACCTGGCGCTTGCCGGAGACCGGCGTCACGTCGAAGACTGAGGTCGCGACGTTCCCGAGAAAGTCGTTCCGGACGAAGCCGAACTGATAGTGCTGCCGGTCGAAGCCATTCGAGTCCATCAGGATCATCTGGACGAAGCCGGACTCATGGAAGCTAAGCTTCAGAACCGAGGAGAGACCGCTCAGGAACGAGGTGCTCTGCTTGAAGAGGCCCTTCTTCTGACCGCCGCCCTGCTTGTAGGTGTCGTCATCGATGACCTTGTTGAAGTCGACGCGGCCGAGGAAGTGCTGGTCGGAGACGGGAACCTGGATCAGGGCCTTATCCGGGCGCATGTTCTGGATGTAGGTCTCGACCAGCGGCGTGCGCTCCTTGACGGCCTTGATGACCTCCTTCTCGCGGCCGATCGCGCGGTCGACGAGCTCGTTTTGAGCCGCCGTCAGCTTGCGGGAGGAGATAGCATCCTTATCCTTATCCTTTTTTTTGCCGAAGATCGGGGCACCGGCTGCCATCGCGGGAAGGGTGCTCGAGGCAATAAAGGCCAGCAGCAGGGCTGCGCTTGTCTTGTTGCGAAGGGTCATGTGGTGCGGCTCCTGTAAGTCCGTGAATTGCGTCAAGACTCTCCTCGATACTAGACGAAGAGAGTTATAGAAGAGTGATCAACTTGCCAGCTGGAAGGCGACGTTGACGACGCCTTCCCAGTCGATCGGATGACCCTGTGCGTCGAGAGCGGGCTGGAACCGGGTTCCTCGAACGGCGGTCTCTGCCGCCTGGTCGAGTCCATGGCCGAGACCACTTGTGACCCCGAGCACTTCAACCGCTCCGCTTGAGGAGACCTTGAGGCGAACCGATACGGTACCCTCGAGGTGCATCGATCGTGCCTCGGCGGTGTACTCCGGACGTGGCTTGAAGATGACCTTCGGCCCCGTCCGAACCGCAGCGACGGACGGTGTATTCGGCCTGATGGCTGCAGGTTGAGCCGCCATGCCGAGGTTGACCGGTCCAGCCACACGGCCGGTGGAGGAGTTCGGTCCGGTGCCGCCAGGGACACCCAGCCGGACACCGGCGACCGCGCGGGTTCCATTGCCGCTCAGCGCACCGCTGCCCGGGCTGCCGGAGCCAAGCGACACGTGGGCTGCGTTCGGTCCGCCACCGTTGTTTGAAGCAGGCATGCCGGAGAGGCCACGCTGGCCAAGGTTGACGGAGGCCGTGGAGGGCTGGTTCGAGGGAGCAATCGGATTATCCGGATGTCCCAGGGCGACCGCGGAGGGATGCGGCGAGTTATTTGGGACCGAGGCGGCCTGCGGATGAGCCAGGCTGACGACGGCCGGTGCTGCCGGTGCGACGACGCGCTTGGGCGGTGCCGGTGCTACGGCAGGCGTCGGCTGGGTCATCTTCACGACCGGGATCGGAACCTCGGGGACCTTCACCTGGGGAACGACGATCTTCGGCGGCTGAGGAAGAACCTTTGGTGGAGGTGGAAGCTTGGGGAGGATGCGAGGCTTGATAATCTCCGGTGGCTTGGAGAGCGTCGGGTCGATCAACGTGACGTTCTTGGGACGGTCATCGCTGATCTTCTTTGCAGCAAGACCGAGAATGACCACCATGACGGCGAGCACAACGTTGACCGTAATCGAGGTGTAGATGGAGGATTTGCTCTGCTGTCCATCATTGAGCACGCCGAAGTGGGAGAACTGCAGGTTCCTAGGCGGGGTGAGTTCTTCCGTTTGTAGCGGCTTTGCCATATATGTACTGTCCTTAGGTTGATGGGAGGGGCGGGCGGCGAACTCTACAATGCTCTCAGTGTAAGTTACTTTAGTCACATCTACAGCCAATTTCAACTAAATAGTGATTGGCATATGACCAACTTTGTGAGATGACCCTGTCAGGGATGCATCTTTCCTCGTTCTGAGCACTCCCGCGCTCCAGGCAAACCGCTGCCGCACATCGAAACCTCGCCCTAACATTGGACGCACGAGGAAGCCCTTTAGATGGATGAATAGGAAGACTTCCAGCGATTCCTAAGATCAATTGACTGTGAAGCATCCGCTTCTTCCTCCATCAGGACCTCCGGCTCCTTCTAACGCTGATAGTTTATGGAGAGACGCGCACACATGCTTGAGGGGGTTACATGAAGATCTTGGTGACAGGGGGTGCCGGCTACATCGGGGGCACCGTATCGCGTATTCTGGCGGCCGGCGGCAATGAGGTCACGATCTACGACAACTTTTGCCATAGCCGTCGCGACGCGGTTGCGAAGGAAGTTCGACTGGTGGAAGGCGATATCGCCGACCGTGCACGCATCGAAGAGACGCTGCGCGAAGGGAAGTTCGACGGCGTCATGCACTTCGCGGCACTTATAGAGGCAGGCGAGAGCATGAAGCGACCGGAACTGTACTTCCGTGCGAACACCGCCGCCACCCTGACCCTGCTCGAAGCAATGCAGGCTACAGGCCACAATCGGCTGGTCTTCAGTTCGACGGCTGCCTGCTACGGCGAGCCGGAGAGTGCGCCGATCCCCGAGACGGCAAGGCTATTGCCGACCAACCCTTACGGCGAGAGCAAACTGCTCGTCGAGCACATGTTGAAGTGGATGAACCAGATTCACGGCCTGCGCTACGCCAGTCTGCGCTACTTCAATGTGGCCGGGGCGATTGAAGGGTACGGCGAGGCTCATGAGCCGGAGTCGCACCTGATTCCCCTGATCCTTGACGTTGCGCTTGGACGCCGCGCCAATATCAAGATCTTCGGCCGCGATTACCCGACGAAGGACGGCACCTGCATTCGCGACTATATCCACGTCCGCGACCTGGCGGACGCGCACCTGCTCGCACTGCAATCGCTCGCCGAGAAGGATCGTGTGATCTATAACATCGGAAACGGCCAGGGCTTTAGCGTGCTCGAAGTGATCGATTCGGTGCGCCGTGTTACCGGAAAGCCCATTGCGGTCGAAGAGTGCCCGCGCCGGGATGGCGACCCTGCTGTTCTCGTTGCCAGTTCAGAGAAGATCAAGGCTGAGTTGGGCTGGTCTCCGAAGTTTGGCGAACTGGACGCAATCATTGCAAGCGCGTGGGAGTGGCACCAGGCGCGCTACGCATGAGGCACTAACTTCCCTGAGGGGCGTTGCGCCGTCTGGTCATGGCCGCGGTGTAGCGCTCCGGGGGGAGCGCCAGCAGGCTGTCCCGGATGGCAGCACGATAGCCGCCCATGTAGATCGAATACATGACAGCCAGGGCGCAACCAACTCCAAAGGCGAAGCCGAGAAAGAAGCCGATCAGCGTCGGCCAGTAGATGTTCATCGTTCCTGAAGTCTACGCCGTCCCGTGTGCGGTGACTGGCTTGGCACAGGGCGGAACCTCAAGTCAATTGGCTGCATGCGGTCGGTCATGACCCACTGCGAACCTGTCAGCCGGCAGGGGTTGCCGCATGGCTGGGTTCGACTGCTTTTGCCTGTCTGGCATCGGACGATGCTGGCGAGCTGATAATTGACCGGACGAATAACCCCACAAAACAGGGGGTAAGCACGAGAGCAAGAATAGAAAGCGCAATCATCGCGGCAATTGGCATGATTTGTATCCTCTTGGGGCCCAGATACGAGTCTCTGTGAGAGCGCCCCAAGTGTATGGTCTTTTTTATACGTTTGGGTACATTTGGGTTATATCTTTAGTAACTCCTTCCGAATGTGAGAGATTATTGCCAATTGCGACTACTTTGCCGGGATAACGCTGACCGCTGGAACGGGTTTTGTGAAGATTTTGAGGGCGTTCTGAATGGTGTAGTTCAGTCCCCAGGCCGTCGGAATGACAACGACGGCCCAGGCGGCGGCGATGAGGAGAGGAGACGACTTCTTTGCGCTTACGATTTCTGCCATGGTGATTCCTCGTCAGGATCAGGTTTAGTGTGCGGGACCGTCGGGCACGATGATGTTCTTGTCGGTGAGCCAGTGCTTCTCAGCAACCGGCCGGACGAAGAGGTTTGCGAGGAACCCGACGACCAGCAGGCCCGCCATGATGTGCAGAATGAGCGGATACGCCTCCTGCTTGGGGAGCTTGTTGGCGATGTAGTGGTCGAGAATCCCGTTCACGATCAGCGGGCCGATAATACCGGCTGCCGACCAGGCGGTGAGCAGGCGCCCATGGATCGCGGAGACGTTATAGCCGCCAAAGAGATCCTTCAGGTAGGCCGGGATGGTTGCGAAGCCGCCGCCATACATGCTGATGAGGACGGCTGCTGTCAGAACGAAGAGGCTGACGGAGTTCAGATGATCGAGCCGGGTCAGCGGGAGGAAGGTGTAGAGAATTGCTCCGAGCGTGAAGAAGACGAAGTAGGTCCCCTTGCGGCCGATGAAGTCCGAGAGCGACGCCCAGACGAACCTTCCCGCCATGTTGAAGATGCTGAGGATCCCGACGAAGCCGACGGCGGCGACGGCGGTGATATGGCCCTTGAAGAGGTCTTGGATCATCGGGGACGCCTGCTCGAGGATTCCGATGCCGGCAGTCACATTCGTAAACAGGATCACCCAGAGGAGCCAGAACTGGGGAGTTCTCCAAGCCTGTGTGACGGCGACATTGTGGGTCGAGATGAGCGCTGATTGCTTCTCAGCCGGAACCCAGCCCTCCGGCCTCCAGTCCTTCCGGGGGACGCGGATGGTGAAGACGCCGAACATCATAAAGACGAAGTAGAAGGCGCCCATGACCATCATGGTGTACGGAATGGCCGGCTGTCCTGCGGCTCTGAAGTGGGCCATCAACTGGTTGGCGAGCGGTCCGCCGATCATGGCGCCTCCGCCGAAGCCCATGATAGCGAGACCGGTTGCGAGGCCTGGCCGGTCGGGGAACCACTTGATCAGGGTCGACACGGGCGAGATGTAGCCGAGGCCGAGACCGATGCCGCCGACTGCGCCATAGCCGAGGTAAAGCAGGGGAAGCGAGTGAATGCTGGCGCCGACCGAGGCGATGTAAAAGCCGAGACCGAAGCAGATAGCGGCGTAGAACATCGCACGCCTCGGGCCGACACGCTCAAGCCAGGCGCCGAAGACTGCGGCGGAGATGCCCAGGAAGGCGATGGCGATCGAGAAGATGAAGCCAACCTGCTCACCGTTCCACGTGGAACCATCGGCGCCGTGGAGGGCAAGCAGGGGATTCTTGAAGACCGAAAAGGAATAAACCTGGCCGATGGAGAGGTGGATTGCAAGGGCAGCGGGGGGAACCAACCACCGGCTGTAGCCGGGATGGGCGACCGAGCGTTCGCGGTCTAGAAACGATAGAGCCATGTCAAAAACCTTCCTTTGCTGCACCGAGAGAGTGAAAAGCCAGCTTGGCGGTGCGCAGAAACCGTACCTGACGCAGACATGGAATAGTACGTGATTCTATATGCCTGTGGATTCTCAGACGATTGCCTGGACACCTCTTCGGTCAGCCAGCTGAAACCTTCGTCTGTAGACATTGGATGCAGTTCACAAGAAGATCGGGGCGGAGTTTTGACTGCGTCCAAAGTTGACTGGTAGAACCGTTGCGGGGCACTTTTTCATTTGCGCCGTCGCAGTCCGATGCATGGGAGACGAATGTCAGCTTTAACAGGTAACGAAAGCGTTGGGACGAACATGAACTCGCTCCTGCGAGAGAATCGGGTCTTTGCTCCAAGTGAAGAATTTGCAGCGAAGGCTCATGTCAGGAATCTCGCTGAATACGACGCGATGTACCAGCGCAGTATCGATGATCCCGAAGCATTCTGGGGCGAGGCAGCGCGTGAGCTTGAGTGGTTCACCCCTTGGACGAAGCTGCAGGACGGTGAGATCTCGGAGTCGAAGTGGTTCGTCGACGGCAAGCTGAATCTCTCGCATAATTGCGTCGATCGCCATGCTGCGAGCCATCTTCGAGAAAAGATTGCGCTGCTGTGGGAGGGTGAGCCGGGCGAGATTCGCCGCATCACCTATGGCGAGCTGCATGAGCAGGTTCAGCGCTTTGCCAATGTCTTGAAGGACCTGGGAGTCAGCAAGGGCGACCGCGTCGCCGTCTATATGGGGATGTGTCCTGAGTTGGCGATTACGCTGCTCGCCTGCGCGCGGATTGGGGCGGTACACTCCGTGGTCTTCGGCGGATTCGCCGCACATGCCATCGCGGATCGCGTGAACGACTCTGGCTGTGTCGTCGTCGTGACCCAGGACATCAGCTACCGCCGCGGTGCCGAGGTGAAGCTGAAGACCATCGTGGACGAGGCGATGCAGAAGTGTCCCACGGTACGAAAGGTTGTGGTCTTCCAGCGCGCCCCTGCGGCGACTGTTCCGATGCAGGAAGGTCGCGATCTCTGGTGGCACGAGGCCATGGCGAAGGCTGCGCCGGAGTGCCCGGCGGAGTGGATGGACGCCGAGGACCCCCTCTATATTCTGTACACCTCGGGAACGACCGGTAAGCCCAAGGGATTGGTCCATACGACCGGCGGCTACTCGGTTGGGACCTACCTGACGAGCAAGTATGTGTTTGACCTCCGCGAGGAGGACGTCTACTGGTGCACGGCGGATATTGGCTGGGTGACGGGGCACAGCTACGTTGTGTACGGTCCGCTGCAGAACGGCGTGACGGTACTGATGTACGAGGGTGCACCGAACTGGCCGGAGCCGGATCGATTCTGGAAGATTGTGGATGACCACAAGGTCTCGGTGTTCTACACGGCGCCGACGGCGATCCGTGCGTTTACGAAGTGGGGCAGTCAGTGGGTGGAGAAGTATTCGCTGGCCTCGCTGCGGCTGCTCGGAACGGTCGGCGAGCCGATCAACCCGGAGTCGTGGATGTGGTTCCACCGGGAGATCGGCAAGGAGCGTTGCCCGATCGTCGACACCTACTGGCAGACGGAGACGGGCATGCACATGCTCGCGCCGCTGCCGGGCGCGATTGCGACCAAGCCGGGCTCAGCGACCAAGCCGTTCTTCGGGGTGCTGCCTGAGGTGGTGACAAAAGAAGGAACGCCGGTTCCCGACGGCCAGGGCGGCCTGCTCGTGATCCGCAAGCCATGGCCCGCGATGGCGCGGACCATCTACGGCGACCATGCGCGGTACAAAGAGGCCTACTTCAGCGAGATCCCTGGGAGCTACTTTACCGGCGACGGCGCGCGACGCGATGAGGACGGCTACTTCTGGCTGATGGGCCGTGTGGACGATGTCATCAACGTCAGCGGACACCGGCTTGGAACGATGGAGATCGAGTCAGCGCTGGTTGCGCATGGGAAGGTCGCCGAGGCCGCGGTGGTCGGCCGATCGGATGCGATGAAGGGGCAGGCGATTGCCGCCTTCGTCACGCTCGAGCACGGTCATACGGCGAGCGAAGAGCTGAAGCAGGAGCTGCGCCAGTGGGTCGCGAAGGAGATCGGCGCACTTGCACGGCCGGACGACCTGCGCTTCACCGAGACGCTGCCAAAGACTCGCTCCGGGAAGATTATGCGGCGGCTGCTGCGCGAGCTTGCCGAGACCGGTGAGGTGAAGGGCGATACGACGACGCTTGAGGACTTTGGCGTGATTGCCAAGCTTCGGGAGAACGACGAGTAAGCGCGCCCTCATGCCCGGCGGGCACCACGGGGCCTTCGTGGTGTACTCAACGCTTCGTGTGAGGGCAACAACTAAGGAGTGGGGAGGGTGCAGCACGCGCCTGCGGGCGGTGCGTCATTGGCGCTGCCGTCCATGGCCACCTTCCACTTGCCGTTCTCAATCTTCTTCCAAACGGTGATGTACCGGCCGGAGGTCTCGATCGGCTCGCCATTCTTGTCCTTCGAGTGCCCGACGTATCGGCCCCACGTGAAGCCCATATCGTTCGACGGACCCATCTGTGCGCCCTCAATTGACCAGCTGAGCTGGTATTGCTTCGGGTCCCAGTTAGCCTGCGCCGTGACCGAGGTGAAGCCGAGGACGGCCTCGTCCAGCGGTCCCGACTGCAGGTGC
>CAZZZQ010000015.1:11184-17083 GCA_964658405.1 uncultured Sphingomonas sp. | reverse complement strand
CCGGTCAGATCTGCGGCGGGATAGCTGATGTGATCGTGGAAGCCGCGGCCAAGCTGATCGTGCGTGTTCCCTACGCCCGCAGCGGAGACGCTGCGCGAGGCAAGCAGCAGCCGCGAGCTCTCGATCGTGCCGGTGGCAACCACGTATTCATCAGACTCAAATCGATACTGGTTGCCGCGATAGTCGCGTACGAGGACAGCCTCGATGCGCGAGCCATTCTCTGCCAGCAGCAGCTCCGTTGCATTGGCGTGAAAGAACACCGTCAGCCGATCGGAGGTGATGGCCTCTTCGCCAAGGGTTGAAGCAAGGTTGCGGCGGGGGAACGGCGCCCACTTCGAGGCGCGAAGTGTGATGTCAGGACTCTGAAGCAGCCCCGCCGGGATCTCCCGCCCGAAGCTCGCATAGAGGTCAGCTGTAAATGGGAGATGGTCCGCGCCCATGATGTCTTCCACCTGCGGGTAGAAGCGGCTGATCATCTCGGGGCCGAAGGGCCACGGGCGCGACCCAGAGCCGGGGTAGGGGCGGAAGACGTCGTCGGTGTACGGAAGCAGCTGCGCTCCCCACCGGGTCGACGAGCCGCCGAAGGTACGGAAGCGCCCCTCGGTGGTCCCGCTATGAAGACCTGCGGCCATGGTAGCGGTGTAGAGATCCTGGCTGCGGTCCTCGGGGGTTCGCCCGCCGGCCTCAAGGAGATGCACCTCCAGCCCCGCCTTCGCGAGGGTGGTCGAAAGAACCAGACCGGCAATTCCGCCACCGATGACGCACACGCGGCTTCGATACGGTGTTGCGTAGCCAGCTGGAACAGACTCGAGATCGACCTGCATCCCCACAGGGTACACGGAAGCATGACGGTTGAGGCTGTCGTAAAGGACCGTCCATTCGTCTCATGGAGGGTGAGGAACCGAGGATCGTTATGATGGAGGGGACGTTGGAGGTGGGGAAATGTCAAAGACGCAGTCGGTGATGGTCGAGCTTGGGACGATTGCTCCGCCCTTTGAGCTTTTGAATGTGGTCAGTGGCAAAGCTGTCGGTCGCGACGATGTCGTCGCAACCGCCTGGGACGATGACGCTTCGGAAGTCGCGTCTTTCGAGGGCGCCCATGACGCTGGTGACAGTCGACGCGGCCTGCTGGTGATGTTCATCTGTGTGCACTGCCCGTACGTCATTCATGTAGAGCAGGAGCTTGCGCGGATTGGACAGGACTATGCCGGGAAGATCGGGATCGCCGCCATTTCGTCGAACGATATCGAGGCCTACCCGCAGGATGGGCCGGAGGGGATGAAACAGCAGGCGGAGCGCCTTGGCTTCAGCTTTCCCTACCTGTTGGACGACACACAGGAGGTCGCGCGCGAGTACGGTGCAGCATGCACGCCGGACTTCTTCCTCTTTGATCAAGATCTGAAGCTGGTTTATCGCGGCCAACTGGACGACAGCCGCCCTCGGCGTGGCGACTTCGGCAACGATATCCCGGTCACAGGTAAGGATCTGCGCAACGCGATGGATGCCGTGATCCAGGGAGTACCTCCAGACACCAACCAGCGGTTCAGCATTGGCTGCAACATTAAGTGGCGGGAATCGTAGGCGGACAAGTCACTCCAGTCAAAGGCTTTATCAGCGAACCCAACCGGATAAAAAGGAGAGGACGATGGCAAAGGACGAAGTTTTAGACGAGTTGAAGGCAGGCGTCGTTGAGTTTCAGACGAAGATCTACCCCGACATGCGCGATCGATATCAGCAGGCGGTCAAGGAGCCTCAGCGGCCCCACACGCTCTTCGTTACCTGTGCCGACTCCCGCATCGACGCCGAATCGATCACGCAGAGCGGTCCCGGCGAGCTCTTCATCACCCGCAACATCGGCAATATGGTGCCTGCCTACGGCGAGATGCTGGGTGGCGTGAGTGCCGTAATCGAGTATGCCGTCAGCGCCCTGAAGGTGAAGCACGTCGTCATCTGCGGCCACTCGGACTGTGGCGCTATGAAGGCTCTGATAAATCCAGAAGCACTCGAAGGAATGCCGACCGTTGGCTCCTGGCTCAAGAATGCGGCCGCCGCGCTGAGCGTTACTGAATCCCTGGTCGCAAAGGATGAGCATCCGGGCGACTTTTTGCACCGCCTCACGGAGCAGAATGTCCTGCTCCAGCTGCAGCATCTGCAGACTCACCCCTCGGTTGCAGGAGCGATGGCACGGGACGAGCTCACCATTTCGGGCTGGATCTACGACATCGGCGAGGGTGGTATTCGCATCGCAGAGGACGGCACTCGAACCTTTCACCCGGTTGGGCAGGAGGTTCAGGACTAGTGATCGTTCCCAAGGCTCCTCAAATTCGTCGCATGATCCAGTACATCGGCAAGCCGCTCCTGCTGATGGCCTCCTACGACCTCGCAATCGCGGTCGCCTACAAAGGGCTGCACTGGAACTGGATCGCCTTCCCGCACGTCCCGCTCGCACTGTACGGCTCGGCGATCGGCATCATTCTGAGCTTCCGGAACAACTCGTCCTATGGCCGCTGGTGGGAGGCGAGAACGCTCTGGGGCTCCGTGGTTAACAACTCCCGAAGCCTGGCCCGCCAGGTGATCACCGGCATGCGCAGCAAACCGGAAGATCGCGAAGCGATGGTGACGATGCAGCGCTCCATCGTCTACCACCAGATCGCCTATGTGCACGCCCTGCGACAGCACCTGCGCAAACTCGATCCGCTTCCTGAGCTGATTCCCTTGCTCGGCGTGGAGGAGGTCGCGACCCTGGTCGGCGAGAAGAACGTTCCTATGACCATCCAGACGCGCATCGGCATTTCGATTCAGCAATGCGAGGCGAATGGGTGGATCAACCCTCTGCAGTGGCAGGCTCTCGATCACAGTTTGAACGATCTGACGGATGCCCAGGGTGGCTCGGAGCGAATCAAGAACACTCCCATGCCGAAGCAGTACGTCTACTTCCCCCGGCTCTTCGTGCATATCTACTGCTTCCTGCTGCCCCTGGCGATGGTGACCAATCTGGGTTGGTTTACGCCGCTCGGATCGACGCTGGTGGCGTTTATCTTTCTCGCGCTCGACAAGATTGGCCGCGACCTCGAGGACCCCTTCGACAATACGGTCTACGACATTCCGCTCACCTCAATTACGACGACCATTGAGACGAATTTGAAGCAGATGCTGGGGGAACTTACCTATCCCGAGCCGCATGCGCCGGTTCGCGGTGTGCTCTGGTAAGTCGCACAACGGCTCTGCAAACAACAAGACCCCGGAAAGCTCCGGGGTCTTGTTGTTTGAATCGAAACCAATACTCTTTACGAGCGGGACAGGGTGGCGTCCGAGCCATGCTGCTTCACCATCTTGTTGTAGAGGCCGAGGATAAGGAACGGGGCGGCCCACTGGCCGATGAAGAGCGCCATGTCCGTCTTCTTCGCGATCTTGTAGCCGACAGAAACGGCCATCGATCCGAGCGCGGCGGCAAGGTAGATGCTGGAAGGAATCTGCGAGGTGTACTTCTCGATAGAAGCGGTAACTTGGTCTTCCTGGGCTTCGCCCGGCGCTACGCGATAGTCGGTCATGTGCACAATCTCCTTGGGCGGCTCTGCCGCTTGTACTGAGAGTGATGCCGAAATTCAGGATCAGGGTGAGACGAAGATCAGCCTTCGTCGTGATTTTTACACCGCCAACGCTTTACCTTCTTTTGTTGGTATCAAGCTTTGTCGGATGCGTGACACGGAATGGGTCCCTCTCTCGATGCTCCATTTTGGACTCGAAGATCCTGAGATGAAGGCAATAGGTTACGATTCGGCGATGGGTTATGTTGTGCGAACTGCGCTTCTGAGTGCGCTGGGAGTGTGTTCCGGATGCGCGAAGCCGCCGCGGGCACCGCTGACGTCCGTTGTTCCAATCATTGGACTTCCGCCGATCCAGATCGATACGACGCGGCCCGGGCTCGATGTCAGAACCCTGCCCTCAGCTGAGCTGATTGCTTCGACCGAAAGAACAATACGGATTGCGCCGGAGATTGAGGCGACGATGCTGGAGCGGCGACCCGTATCGATGGGCTATCCGCAGGAGCTGCGAGACCAGCACCCTGCCGGGCATGTCCTCTTTCGCGTCATTGTTGGAACGGACGGAGTGATTCAGGGGCTTTCGCTCCTAGAGACGTCGAATACGGCCTTTATACGGATCGCAATGGCCTCGGTTCAGAGCTGGCAGTACCGGCCCTACCTGCTGAACGGCAGGGCTATTGCAGTGGACACGATGGTGCGTGTGGACTTCTCCGGCAGGTAGATCGACCGTTCCTGCCACCCTTCGCGTTCCGCTGCGAAGGTACGCACCCGGGCCTAGAGTGCGGTGGCCAGGGAGGCTCGACCCTGACCCTTTTCGATCCGGACCACCCGGCCGTCGCGCATGTGCAGAATGCGGTCAGCAATCTGGGCAGCCTCAGGGTTATGCGTGATCATCAACACGGTCTGGTTCATCTCCCGGGAAGACGCGCGGAGCATCTCGAGGACCGCGTCAGAGTTCCTGGTGTCGAGATTGCCGGTCGGCTCATCGGCCAGAACGATCGCCGGGCGGCTGATCAGGGCGCGGGCGATGGCGACTCGCTGTTGTTCGCCGCCGGAGAGCTCATTGGGACGGTGGTCGAGACGGCCCTTGATCCCGAGCAGGTCAGAGAGGTGATCGAGGAGGGCGTGATCGAGAGGCTTCTTGGGGGAGGCGCCGAGGTTGGCGATATCATGCGCAATCTCGATGTTTCCCATCGCGGTCAGGGTCGGGAGCAGATTGAAGCGCTGGAAGACGAAGCCAATGCGCGAGCGCCGCATCCTCGTCCGCTCCGCGTCCGTAAGCTTGGCAAAGTCCGTCCCGTCGATGGTGACGGAGCCAGCGGTCGCCGAGGTCAGGCCGCCAAGCAGGTAGAAGAGGGTCGACTTGCCGGAGCCGGAGGGGCCGACGATGGCAACAAATTCACCGGGCTCAACCGAAAAATTCACGTCGTGGAGGGCGGTGACGTCGAGTTTGCCCGATCGATAGGTCTTTCCGAGGTTCTGAGCGAGGATGATAGGCGGCATGGTCTACGCTCGAGTTTATCGTGATTGCGGGGAATGGGTATGAATGGCTTTGAGTATCTGGCGCTTGCGCTGGAGTTATGGACGGTCGTAGGACTGCTCGGACTGACGATTTCGGTCGTGCGACGGGAGCGGCAAAAGCTCTGGCAGGGGGTCGGATCACTGGTCGGGGTGTGGGTGGTCTACCTGGCGATTCTCGCCGTGGTCTCCTACCGCCAGCCGGAGCAGCGTGTCGCAATGGGGCAGCCGGCCTGCTTCCACGCACTCTGCCTGCGGGTCGACCGCGTCGAGGAGATTCCCGGCTTCCCTGCACGAGACAACGTCCGCCTTGTCCGCCTGACCGTCCAGGTGACGAACCACGGAAAAAGCGAGACCGAGGAGGATCTTCGGGCCTATCTGCGCGACGGGCAGGGCCGCGCCTGGCGGCTGGCTTCAGCAGTTTCCGGGAATCCGCTGGACGAGCGCGTCCTCGCAGGTCAGTCGCTGGTCAGTGAGCCGGTCTTTCAGATTGCAAACAATGCCACCGGGCTGGAGCTGATGCTGACCCACGCCGCCCGCTGGCAGCACTCCCTGGTCATCGGCGACCCGGAGAGCTTTGGACACCGGCCGAGGGTGCTTGTGCTGGATCGTTAGCCTGGAGATTTGGTTCCCACCCTTGCGCAAGGGTGGGAGCGTGAACCTCCGCTCTACACCCCGGGGTCGAAATCCACCTCAATTGCATCAATGAGCGGCATCAGCCACCTTCCCAGCGCCTGGTGAACCGGGTGGTCAATATAGGCCAGGAGTGCCGCCTCGTCGGTAAACCTCATCACCCCGCCCAGCTCATAGCCAAGCGAGCGAGGCGACCTGTTTGT
>CAZZZQ010000015.1:0-11174 GCA_964658405.1 uncultured Sphingomonas sp. | reverse complement strand
ACCATTGTTTCGAGCAGGCCCGGAATCTGTCCCTGCAGGGCACGAATATCCGCAATCGCGTGGTCTTTCTGCTCTACGGTGACGTCAGGTTTCCAGCGGAATGCGAACGTATGAACGATCATGCGGACCAGTGTAGTGCAGCAGGGCTATGCGCGAGGAGACCCCGTGGCCAGCATCGAGTGCAGCGTCGCATCCTCGAGGAACGTGATCTCCAGCCGGATCGCCACGACGTTGCGCAGGTTGCCATGCAGGTTGTTCGAGCAGGTCCAAAGGTCGGTCAGAGCGGCGTGCGCGGTCTTCGTCAATTCGAGCCCGGTCTCGATGATCGAGGTGTACAGGTCAAGGATGCAGTGCAGCTGAATCTCGAACCGAAGCTCGGTCACGGTCGGTGAGACGACGCTGCGGTCGGTGATCCAGGCCCCGGAGTCGGCCAGTGAATCCGTGAGAGAGAGCATCACCTGCGAGCGATCGCTGTAGCAGAATCCGTGGATATCAAACGATTGCATGCGGTGATCTTGCCTCCGGGGCGGTGGTGAGGCGCGTTATGTTCTTCATCGGAGCGGAACGGCTGTACGTGAAGGATTGAAGGGAAACGGGAGTCACGTGACGTGGTCAACCCTCCCGCGGCCTGGCACTAAAGTGAGATAAAGGTAGATGCAAGAGGAGTCGATTATGGTACTTGGCACAGGAACGGATTTAATCGAGATCGCCCGCGTGCAGGCAAGCGTCGACCGATTTGGCGAGCAGTTCCTCCATCGCGTCTTCACCGCCGGCGAAATTGCATACTGCCGCGCCAAAAAGCGTAACGCCGCCGAGAGCTTCGCTGCCCGTTTTGCTGCCAAAGAGGCCGGAGCCAAGGCCTTGGGAACCGGGATCAGTCGCGGAATCGCCTGGAAGGAAATTGAGGTCCGGCGTCAGCCGGGCGAGCGGCCGATGCTCGCGTTCCATGGAAGAGCAGGCGAACGCGCCGCGATGATGGGGGTGCGCCATATCTCGCTCAGTCTGACCCATAGCCGCGAGGTTGCAATGGCAGTCGTCATCCTGGAGGATTGACGCTGGATGGGCGACTGCATTGATTGGGGTTAGAAGGCATTTTGAAACCCGCAGTCCGGTTCTGGCATCCATACATAGAAACAGGTGTATGGATCTGTGTGGGCTTTTCAACGGTACGGTATCCTCGAACCTGTAGATCAAACTCAATCCAGCCCTGCTTCGCAACATGAAGCCCCGGACACATCTGCAGGGTGTGCTGTGCGCGTAGAGAGAAAGACAAGGAGAGACGATGCCCAGCCAGCAGGAAGTCCGATGGTCGCAGTTGAAGGTCGGCGTAATCGTAATTGTCGCGGCCATCATCCTGGTGACCATGCTGTTTCTGATGACGAGCTCGTCGGGCCTTGGGGTCTTCTCGAAGAAATTGACCGTCACGACGTACTTTGAGAACGCTGCCGGAATCAAGGAAGGCGCAGCCGTCAACCTGCAGGGCGTGACCATTGGCACGGTCAAGAGCGTCATCGTGACCTCGAATCCCGCTCGCAAGCTGACTCCGGTACAGGTCGTGATGAAGCTGGATAAGAAATTTGCCCCTGACCTGAAGAAGGACACCAAGGCTGCGCTGACGACCGTCGGTGTCCTTGGCGATACCGTCGTCGACCTGAACAGCCAGGTTGCGACCGGACCTCCGCTTGAAGACGGGGACGAACTGCATACCCTCGAGACCCCCACCATCTCGGACGTCGTCAAGGCCAGCCAGGGAACGATTGAGCAGTTGAATGTCATCCTCGCAAAGATGAATGGCATCGTCGACAACCTGCAGAGCGGAAAAGGCTCCGTCGGCCAGTTGATCAATAATCCCGACCTCTACAACAAGGCGAATGACACGGTCAACGAGCTTCTGACGCTCGAGAAGAATCTTAACAACGGTCGCGGTTCGATCGGCAAGCTGATGACCGACGACACCATGTATAACCGCTTGAACGCGGCCGCCGGCAAGCTGGACAACATCGCCACGGCGCTCGACCAGGGCAAGGGCACGGCGGGTAAGCTGCTGAAGGATGAGACGCTCTACAATAATTTGAACTCCACGCTTGCGAACGCGAACCAGATCCTTACAGACGCGAACGCTGGTAAGGGCGGCCTCGGTCTCCTCCTGAAAGATCCGAACTTCCGTGCTCAGCTGAACGATACCCTGGGCCAGGTCAACACGATCGTCGTCGGCATCAACCAGGGTCGCGGTACGCTCGGCAAGCTTGCCTCTGACGATACGGCCTACACCAATCTGAACAAGCTGCTGACCGAAAGCACTGTTCTGGTCACAACGATTCGTCAGGATCCGAAGAAGTATCTGACGATTCACCTCAAGATCTTCTAACGCGAGTTCGATCGCTTCATACGGAAAGGCCCGCCATTGCGCGGGCCTTTTCCTGTGCTGCGACTAAAAGCCAGCTCGGGACGTACTGTGAACACAAGGTTTATTCTGCTTGCATCACCTACTTCGGCCCCAGGAGCTCCATGCGTCTTACATCGTTTGCTTCCCTCTTTCTGCTGTCCAGCGGTCTTGGCTTTGGCCAGGCGCTGGTGACGGCAGATATGCCCTCAGGACCGACCAGGGTCCCGACCAAGCCCATCAGCTTCGATCTCTCGGCGATCGATAAGACGGCAGACCCCTGCAGCGACTTCTACCAGTACGCCTGCGGGAACTGGAAGAAGAACAACCCGATTCCTGCTGACCAGGTGCGCTGGGGCCGGTTCAACGAGCTCTCAGATCGCAATAACTACCTGCTCTACCAGGATCTGAAGATGGCAGCCGATGCGCCAAAGACGCCCCTGCAGACCAAGTATGGCAACTACTTCGCGGCCTGCATGAACCTCGACGAGGTCGACAAGCTCGGAACAAAGCCGCTGCAGCCTGAGATGGCAGCGATCGGCGAATGGAGCGACCGAACGCAGCTCGCCGCCCTGAATGTAGAGCTCTTCAAGAGGTACAGCGATGCAGCCTTCTTCCGCGTAAGCGTCCAGCAGGACCAGAAGGATTCGACCCAGCAGATCCTCGGCACCGGCCAGGGCGGCCTGACGCTTCCCGATCGCGACTACTATCTGAACCCGGATGCACGGAGCCAGAAGCTTCGCGATCAATACAAGGCGCATGTGACGGCGATGTTCGTCCTGTTGGGCGACGAGCCAGCGAAGGCGGACCAGGAGGCCACCGATGTTCTTCGCATTGAAACGGCCCTTGCAAAGGGGTCGATGGCGCGGGTCGAGATGCGTGACCCCGCGAAGCGCTACCACATCATGACCGTGGCCGAGATCCAGGCGCTCACGCCGGACTTCAGCTGGAAGCAGTATCTGGACGGCCTGAATCTGGGCACGGTCAAGACGCTCAACGTCGCCTCCCCCGGTTACGTACAGGCCGCAAGCGCGGTGATCGCCGGCGAAAGCATGCCTGCGCTCAAGAGCTATATCCGCTGGCACGCGCTGCACGGCGCCGCTCCCCTCCTCTCGAAGCCCATCGTGGATGAGAATTTCAGCTTCTTTTCGGCGACCCTGCAGGGTCAGAAGGAGCAGACTCCGCGCTGGAAGCGATGCACGCGTCTGACGGATGGCGCGCTCGGCGAGGCGGTCGGACAGGACTGGGTGAAGCAGAACTTCCCGCCTGAGGCCAAGCAGAATATGGAGAAGCTGGTCAGCGCGCTCGAGCGTGCCCTGGCCGAAGACATCAAGGGTCTGCCCTGGATGAGTGAGACGACCAAGATCGAGGCGAGGAAGAAGCTCGATGCGATCCGCCAGAAGATCGGCTACCCGGAGCACTGGCGCGACTACAGCTCCCTTACGGTCGACCGCAACGATCTGCTCGGCAACGCAGACCGGGCTGAGAAGTTCGAAACGCTGCGCAACCTCGGCAAGCTGGGCAAGCCGGTCGACGAGACCGAGTGGGGCATGACGCCGCCGACGGTAAACGCCTACTACAGCCCACCGCAGAACGACATCAACTTCCCGGCCGGGATCCTGCAGCCGCCCTTCTATGACAACAACCTGGATCCGGCGGTCAACTTTGGCGGGATCGGCGTCGTGATCGGGCACGAGATGACGCACGGCTTTGACGACCAGGGATCGAAGTACGATCTGCACGGCAACGTTCGCGTCTGGTGGACCCCCGAGGACCTGGCGAAGTTCAAGGACCGGACGGAGTGCGAGGCGAAGGAGTATGACGGCTTCGAGGTTGCTCCCGGCCAGAATCTGAACGGTCACCTGACCCTTGGTGAGAACACCGCTGATAACGGCGGCATTCGCATCGCGTTCCAGGCCCTGCAGGAGACGCTGGCCAACGATGGCGCTGCCGCCGAGCCGGGCTACACCGACGGCAAGAAGGATGGCTTCACGCCGGCACAGCGCTTCTTCATCGGCTTTGGTCAGATCTGGTGCCAGAACGAGACGGAGCAGAGTGCCCGTGTGCTTGCGAAGACCGATCCGCATAGCACTGGCGAGTGGCGTGTGAAGGGCACCGTGCAGAACTTCGAAGAGTTCGGCAAGGCCTTCGGCTGCAAGGTTGGTCAACCCATGATGCCGACGAACAGCTGCCGCGTCTGGTAGAGGAATGTCAGCAGAACAGGCCCGGGCTTAGGCTCGGGCCTGTTTTTATTGGGGTTTGCGTCATTCTCAGGACCAAGACTTTCGATTCGCGGAGCACGGCAAGGATTGCGCTATGGAAATTGGCATAAAGTCGCGAACACTTCTACAATCATGGGAGAATCTGTATCCCCATAGAGTTGCTCGCAGTAAAAGGCTGATCGTACGATCGCTGGCGAGGTTAAGGAAGCGCATGACGTTGAGCAGGATTGGCCGGTTCGGTATGGCCTTCGTAGTATCCGTAGCAATGGGTCTGGGCATGACGGCGTGCGGTGGTGGCACGATCGGCTACATGTGGGTTCTGGGAACGCAGACGAACTCTGTAGCTGGCGCGCAAACCGGCCAGATCGCAGGCTTCAAGATCGACAACTTTACCGGGAATCTCACCTCCGCGGTAGGTTCGCCGTTCGCATCCGCCGGAACCAACCCGGTTTCGATCGTCGTCAAGTCGGGCGGCCGCTTCGTCTACGTCATCAATAAGGGCGTAGCAGCGACCTCTGCGACCACCTCGCCAACCGTTGCGGGCAGCATCTCTGTCTACAGCGTCGGCGGAGATGGAACACTGACCTTCCAATCGAGCTACACCAGCCAGGGCAGCACGCCAGTCTGGGCAGCTACCGACAGCACGGGCAGCTATCTTTACGTTCTCGACCAGCGCTCACCTGCTTACGGCACAACCACCAACGGTGTGGTCGATCGTAACGGCGACGTCACGGTCTTCGCGATTGCCAGCGACACGGGCCGTCTCAGCCTGGTCACCAATGCTCAGGTCAAGAACGCCGACGGTACGCAGCTTTCGTACTTTGAGGTCGGACCCACCCCCATCATGATGCGCGTTTCCTCCGGTGGATGCCTCTTCACCGTCGACCAGGGCGATCATACGGTCTTCCCGTACACGGTCGGAACCGCCGGACAGCTTACGCTCCCGACGAACTCAACCCTGCAGGTGACCAGCGGCACAAGCATCCTGCCGACGCTGACCTCGATCAGCACCAGCGGCAGCAATGTCTATCTGACTGACTCGGCGAACAACCTGATCTATCCCTACACGGTTGGCACCAACTGCGTTCTGAATCCTCTGACGGGTGGCTCGGTCGCCAACCTCTCGCAGACTTCAAACCCCGTCTACTCGATGGTCGATTCGACCGGAAAGTACCTGTATGTCCTGAACCAGTCAGGGACGAATTCGAACGTCGCGAACAGCACGATCTCGGCGTTCACGATCGACGCCACGACCAGCAAGCTGTCGTCAGTCGCCGGCGATCCCAACAACCCGTATGCAGTAGGCTCCGGCCCCGTCTGCATGGGTGAGGATCCCAGCAACCAGTATGTCTACACCTCCAATAGTGTTGCTGGAACAGTGACGGGCAAGATTATCAACACGCGAACGGGCCAGCTCTCTGACCTTGCCCGTGGGGCGACCTTCCCGGCAACGGGCCAGGCGACCTGCCTCGCGATCAGCGGCAACGTCCAATAGCTATGCAGTTGTAGCTGAATCCGAACAGTAGATGGCAACGGTCCCGTGTATGGGGATAGCAGCAGCGGGCGGAAACGATTTGCCCCGGAGTAATGAAAGCGCATGAAGTTGAAAAAAATGGGCCGTATCACGAAGGCCACCATCGGTTCCCTCGCACTCGGGCTTGGTCTCACGGCATGCAGCCGTGACTACACGGTGGCGTACGTGTATGTAACATCAGCGAAGTCCAACCCCGGGTTGATCAATGCCTACTCGGTTGACTTTCAGTCCGGCGCGCTGATTCAGCTTGCCGATTCTCCGATCACGGCCGGGCGCAACCCGGTCGGGCTCGTCTCGTCCACGTCATCGGCAACCGGCAACCAGTTCGTATTCGTCCTGAATCACGACGACTCGACGGTTGGAACCTATGCGGTCGGAACCGATGGCAAACTCTACGCGGAGCAGAACTACAACACCTCCGGCAGCTTCCCTGTTGCGGCGGCCGTAGATTCCACCGGCAAGTACTTGTACGTCGCGTACACCTACCAGAACCGGTATACGACTGCCTCACCCGGACCCGGCGGAATCTCGATCTTTCCGATCACGTACAGTGGCTCAGGCGGATCTGAGACTGTTGCTCTGGGGACGCCGTCGAACATCAACATCGGCAACAATCCTGTCGGCCTCATCGCCAGCAAGTACAACAACTTTGTCTATGTCGCAGACGCCGAGACCCCCACCGGATCTTCGGCAATCGGCGAGATTCTCGGCTTCTCTGAGAACACCTCGACCGGCGCTCTGACGCCTTTGCCGGGAACGACGATTACGTCGACGCTGGCTACGAGCGGCCTCCCCACGGCAACTGGCTATGTCGCCGGAGTCTCACCAAGCGGAATCGCAATCAACCCGCTTTCGAGCTTCGTCTACGTCACGGATAAGCTCTCAAACCAGCTTATTGGCTACCTGGTGAATACGAACGGCTCCCTGACCCCCATGGTCAATGGACCCTTCACCACCGGTCAGTACCCCGTCGCTGTTACGGTTGATCCTCGCGGCAAGTTCCTCTATGTCACGAACTTCAACGCCAGCACGGTCAGCGCTTACGCCATCAGCACGACCAACGGAACGCCTACCAACTCGGTTGGTGGTAGCACAGCGGTCAGCACCAACCCGGTTGCACTCGCAATTGAGCCGGCTCTTGGTATCTATCTCTACACGGCAAATCAGACCGATGGAACGGTCTCCGGTGAGCAGCTAAGCCCCAACACGGGCGCGCTGACACAGGTCCAGAACACCCCGTTCCCGTCCTCCGGACTGCCCTCGGCGATCCTCGCGATCCCGAACGGCCTGCACTCGACGACGCTGTCTGAGACGACGCCGACCAACCAGTAATTGCCACAGATGCAATAAGAAACGCCCCGCTTGATGCGGGGCGTTTCTTATTGCGCAGAGCATTTTTGCTGGGACGTTGATGCACATAGGATCGCAGGCGTCTGCTCAAGGGGAAGACACACGAACGCCGGGCGGGTACAGCGGGACCTTCGGCAGGACCCACGGTGGGCTTGCACGCCTCGTATGGAAGCTCCCGGGCTAAGCCGTCGGGGCCGGTTTAGTGGAGTATCGCGTGAGGATGAACTGGCGCGCCGGCTTCTCGACCAGGTGGTGAGCCGCTAGCGAGACCAGCAACACCGCAGCGTAGGAGACCCAGGGGTCCAGAGCAGCGAGATGCAGCCGCTCCCACACCCGCCAGCTCCGAAGCAGGTTGATGAAGTTGAAGTGCAGCATGTAGAGGCAGAAGGTTGTCTCGCCCACCAGCAACAGAGGTCGCCATGCAAAGACAGAGGCAACAGGGCTAGCTCCGCTCAGACCAACCGTGAGCAAGGCAAAGAGCGGCAGCAGCAAGCCGCCGTGGAGCAGAATGTACGGGACGTGCGGGACTGCAGTATAGAAAAAGATCCCGACGAGCGCCACGCTGACGAGAGCGATGAGAAAACGCTGGCGGGGCGTAATGGTGAGCAGCGCCTGCAGCTTCCCGAGGGTGATGCCGGCGAGGAACATGCAAATATACGCAGGCGGCGTGTACTTCAACGTCCTGAGCCAGATGCCGTAGCTGTAGCGCGTGATAGGGAGCGCCAGGTGGTCTGGATTGAGGAGGAAGTAAAGCGTGTGCGGTACCAGCCCAAGGATCCAGAGTCCGAAGAACAGCGCAATCAGGCGGCCAACAGTGTTGAGACCCGTTGCCCGCGTCGCCCAGACACGGATCATCCACGGGAAGGCGGCGTAGAGCAGAAGCTCACTTGAAAGGGTCCATCCGACCGTGTTCCAGAAGGTGGCAAGCATCGGATTCCATCCCTGCAACAGGACTGGCGTCAGCAGGATTCCCAGCCAGAACTGGCCATGGCTCCTGACCAACCACTCGTCGCGGAGCATCTGGAAGGATAGAACGAGCGCAAGCAGATAGATGGGGTACAGCCTGGCAAAGCGGGCGAGCCAGAAGTTCCGCGAACTTAGCGTCAGGGCGCGATCGGCATAGTTATAAGCCAGAACATAGCCGGAGAGCAGGAAGAAGAAGCCAACGAAGACGAAGCCGTTATCAATAAACGGGTAGACATACCGCATGTGAGGCGGTGTGAAGTGAAAGAAAACAATATTGATGGCGAGGATGGTTCGCAGGCCGGTGAGAGCAGGGAGCGGCGGCTTGCGGACGTGCGGGGGAGAGATCGGCATCGGCTTCGTGCGGGGCTGAAGGGTCTCCTGTACAGACACACCTCCGCCAGCGATGTCGTTGGCGGAGGGTGAGATGACGGAAACTCCTTCTAGGCTGTGATCAGGGAGCCGAGCTTCTCTCCATTGACGACGCGGACGATGTTACCGGGGACCTTCATGCTGAAGACGATGGTCGAAAGATTATTGTCCTTGCAGAGCGAAACCGCGGTCTGATCCATAACGCGAAGATTCTGCTTCAGGATCTCCATGTACGTAATCTGCTCGTACTTGGTCGCCGTGGGATCAAGCTTCGGATCCGCCGTATAGATTCCGTCGACAGAGGTCGCTTTGAGCAGGACGTCGGCCTTGATCTCCATAGCGCGAAGGCTGGCGGCGGTATCCGTCGAAAAATAAGGATTGCCAGTTCCGGCGGCGAAGATCACGATGCGGCCCTTTTCAAGATGGCGCATGGCACGGCGGCGGATATAGGGCTCCGCGACCTGGTGCATCTCGATGGCGGACATGACGCGGCAGAAGAGTCCGAGCTTTTCAATGGCGTCCTGCAGTGCGACAGCATTGATCACTGTGGAGAGCATCCCCATGTGATCGGCCGCAACACGGTCCATATCGATGGCCTGCTGGGCGACACCGCGGAAGAAGTTTCCGCCGCCGACGACGATGCCGATCTCACATCCAAGTGCGTGGACCGCTGCTATCTCTTCAGCAACCTTGTGAATGAAAACCGCGTCGATGCCGAAGCCTTTACCAGCAGCCAGGGCCTCTCCAGAGAGCTTGAGGAGAACTCGTTTGTACATATCAGGTCCAAGTATCGCATGGCGACCTGCTCTCGTAGCGAAGAAACGGACCGTTCAAGATGGAACATCCCGGTAACTTATTGACCCGAAGCGGTTTGCCAGACCATTCCAGATTAATTATTTGAAATCTGCTCCGGGTGAGTCGCCAGCTTTCAGGATGGACGTCGCATGAAGGTACGGAGTTGAGAGGGCCAGTGAGGATTCATACACGGTCGCTCAATCAGTACGAAGAAGACTGTACCGAGCATAAGGATTCCGCCAAGGCACAGCCCGTAGGTCAGGGCTACCTGGACAGCTGCGGGGTATGAAGCCGCATGCATACTGATCAATAAAGCATGGACACTCGTAACGACCGTTGTGTGAGTGAGATAGATGCTGTAGCACATACCTCCAATGATGCTGACCACAGGGATCGAGAAAAATCCGCGTACAATCTTTCCGAAGAAGCCGGCCATGTAGAGAAAAAGCGTGATGAAGGGGAGAATGACGGGATACCAGATCCCGTGGTTAAAGAGGATCCAGCCCAGCGAAAGGACCCCGATTACATCCCAGAGGAAGGCAGGAATCGCAAGGCGGGTTCGTGTGAGATAGAGGTCACAGAGTAGAAAACCGGCGGCGAAGTACTGAAAGTAGTTCAGCAGGGTAAGAGACATCCGACTGATCGGCGGGATATAGATGGTTGCTGCGAGGCCTGAACAGAGAATGACAGCAACCAGAATGAATCGTCGCAGCCAGGCAGGTCGAATGATGAAGACAGCGGTGAGCACCGGAGCGAGGAGATAGAACTGGATCTCAACCTCAAGCGACCAGGCCGGGGGATTGATCGTAGGGTACTGCCCGAAGACCAGGCTGTGAACATAGAAGAGTGAGGCGAGAAGGTGAACGCCGAGAGCGCCAAGCGCGGTTGATTTGTACCAGACCAAGATCGCTGCCCGAATGAGCATCACGATGACGTAGGGAGGCTCCAATCGCGTGATGCGCCGCTTGAAGTAGCTGCCGATCGCAACGGGCTTTGAACCTTCAAGGTGATGCCTGGCAAACGGGAGCGCGAGAATAAAACCGCTGATGGTAAAGAACAGATATACGCCGTGCCTTCCATCGCCGATCGCACTGCGAAAGAGCTGGGCGAGAGGGCCATCGCCGATCGGAGGGGCGCACTGCACATAGGTATGCGCGATGACGACGATCAAAATAGCGAGAAAGCGGAAGCCATCCACCTCTGGTATGAACCGGTTGCTCGTAATGATCCGGCGCAGTGAGAGATGCGCGAGCCATTGGGAGGCTGTCTTATTGCTCGCTTGATTCATCTCCGCCATTATAGAGGACTCGTGATGGAGTGCATTCTGACCAAGTCCTCACTTTCAGGCGATGAACCACGGTAAATCGACCGTGATGCGTTGAATACAGGAGGCATTGATACTCCAGATTCGTCGTCCAGTCGTCACCTTGATCCTTTACACTTGAAAGACCTTCGGTGCGCCTCCCCTTTCCAGAACGCGTTCCTCTGCTCCACGCCACCCTCTTTGGGTTTGCGCTCTGCACCGTTCAGCAGCTCGAAGGAACCACTCCACTGT